>NZ_CEXQWX010000002.1:0-142532 GCF_982718395.1 Carboxylicivirga sp. | reverse complement strand
AAAAAGCTTCGTAACTACTTTAAAGAGGATGAAAATATAGAAATCCAGACTTTGAGAGGAAAAGGGTATTTATTTTTGGTACGTTAATAAAATAACGAGAGGGAATCGAGCTATACCCGTCTTCCCTCTAAACTTTAGAAATTCCGTAGTTGTATTATTTGATATTTTCTTAAGCTATTTGATTTTAACAAAGGAAATTGCCTGACCACCTCCTGCTGCCAGAATAAGCTTCAGTTGATCGTTTGCGTTAACCTCACGCTTTTGAATAACTAATGCTTTTGGATTATCCACATAATGTGCATCATCTTCGTCAGCGTAAATAATTGCCTGATAAGTACAGTTGTTATCCAAAAATGAAAGATCAATTTCCATTACCCGCGGTTCTTCATTTGTAATACTGCCTAAAAACCAATTATCAGAATTCCTGTCCTTTCTTGCAATCGTTACATATTCTCCAATCTCACCATTAACAACGCACGTTTCACTCCAGTCAACAGGCACATCTTTTATAAATTGGAACGCAGGTTGACCAACATAATTCTCAGGTAAATCGGCGGCCATATGTAAGGGGCTATAAAGCACTACATACAAAGCCAGTTGTTTCGCTAAGGTTGTATTAACCTGGTTATTCTCCCTACCTTCTAAAGAGAGCTCAAATATTCCTGGGGTAAAATCCATTGGTCCACCCAGCAAACGGGTAAATGGCAGAATCGTTTCGTGGTTTGGTGGATTACCTCCATCTGGTCCCCAGGCATTAAATTCCATTCCTCTGGCTCCCTCACGACTCATCATATTTGGGTAAGTACGTCTGATTCCGGTCGGTTTAATTGGTTCATGAACACACAACATGATATTGTTCTTAGCCGCCTCTTCAACAACATTACGATAGTGCCTCACCATATATTGACCATGATGCCATTCTTTGTGATCAACTCCATTTGGATTTACATAACCAGTTTTAATATACCTGACCCCATGTTTATTGTAATAGGCCATCGCATCTTCCAACTGGCTTTCATAGTTTATAACGGCGGCACCAGTTTCATGATGTCCGATCAGATCAACACCTTTTTCTTTGCCATATCTGGTAATCTCCTCAATGTCAAAATCCGGATATGGTTTTGTAAACTTAAAATCATTGCCATTTTCCCACCAATTACTGTCCCAGCCGTAATTCCATCCTTCGACTAATACTCCGTTAAATCCGTGTTCAGCGGCAAAGTTCATATACTTTTTGGTGTTTTCTGTTGTTGCACCATGATTTGGACCTTGTCCCCAGGTACTTTTTCCCAAATGCATTTCCCACCAGATTCCTATATATTTAGCTGGTTCTACCCAATCCGTTGAGTCAAGCTTGCATGGTTCATTAAGATTAAGAATCATTGTAGAACTTATCAGGTCAGCTGCTGTCTCCGCAATCTGGATGGTTCGCCATGGAGTCTTAAAGGGTATTTGAGCATATACTTTGACTCCATCCGACCATGGAACAAGATCACAATTTAGTTTCGTTTCATTTGATCGGAACAAGGTCATTGAAGCGTAATCAGTCAAGGTAGCCTCGTGAATTGAAAGGTGTAACCCGCCTTTGCTTTTCATTGTGAATGGTGTATGCACCGTATCCTTCAGTAAACTTACTCGCTGTTTCTTATACAAATACTCATAGCGATCTGGCTGATAAGCCTTCTTCCCCCACCCATCTGCATCATGAGCCAGGTTAAACTCTGTTAACTCATTTAATATCTGAAACTTGTTAAGGTTTACTTGTTCTGGAAAAACATATCTAAAACCGAGTCCATCATCAAACATTCTGAAAACAAGCACTAACTGACGGCTATCTTCCAACGTTTCACCAAGTGTTATTTTAAGCTCATTATACTGATTATGAACATACTGTTGTTCTCCCCAAACTTGTTCCCAGGTTGTATCGTTTGATGAAATACTAAAGCTCTCAATTACAAAATTATCAAACAAATCTTGCTGATTGGCAATTTGAAAGCCTAGTAATGATTTATCGATAACTTCATTATCTTTTTTACTCACTGAATAATATGCCCTTCCGTTTTCCACTTGAAACGTCAGAACGTTTTCGCCATTGGGTGATTCAACAAATAGCAACTGTTCTCTATTTGAGCAGCTAACCATTAACAGAATCCCTATGCTGACACCAATCAGCCTACTTAATAGTTTTAATACCTTCATTATTAATTTATTCTAATTTTATCTCTAATTGAATTCAAGCACAATCATTGACCAATATTCCAGCTTAGGCAGTTTAAAACGTACTGTATGCTCTTCCTGAATGTGGTTAAGTTGAATACTGGTTCCTCCAGCTACATCTGGCGAGGCGCACCAAACAGATTTAACTGTTTTACCACTGCTTAACTCCAGTTTTAAATCTTCGATTATCCGAGGTGTTTTATGCTCACCATTATTATCCCGCCAATCCAATTGTGCTAGCTCATTAAAATTGATTAAATGTATTACCTGCCTATCCTCGACCAGTTTGGCAATGCAAGCAATCGAACCTGCACTTGCCGGCCAATTAAGCACATTACTCTGATTCGATAATGATTCTAACTTTACTGTGTTAAACTGACCTTTATCTCTTAATAGATTCTGGTAGGCGACTAAGAAGTCATAATAGTCAATCAGACGTTTGTTTAATTCCTCCGTAACCTCCAGGTTGTTATTCGGAAAATATTCCTTCCCCAACATGTGTTCTCCCAACTCGAGGTGAGCTCCGCCAAAAGCAAATATTACTGCATTGGTTGTTAACACTGATGGCTGATGAAAGAAGCCTTTATCATCAGCTAAATCATAATTCATATAAGCGGCCAGAACCGTATTCTTCTTACCCTGACTAAATTCGTAATTATTTTTTATGATATTAGACAGGTCATTATATGTATCATTTGGTGACCAAACTTCCGTGTATAAGAAATCAACCGGAGAAAAAGTAATATTGGACTGTCCATATTGATTGACGGCATTCATAACCAGATATTTGTCTGGTTGTCTGTTTTTACAGGCTTCAATAAAAGGTGCATAAGTAGCAGATAAGTTAATACCTTTCCCATCAGCCAGGTAACGAGATCCTCTATCCCCTAACTGATCAATATGAAAACCATCAAAGTCAAGCGAATTGTATACTTTATCATGCTCATTCAGCAAATAGCTCTGCCATTCTTCATTAGCTGGATTCGTTAGAAATATATCGCTGACAAATGGTGGTTTGGGGAGCTCATGTGAATCTTTATTGAGTCCGTTGACATCTTTAAAAATGTACCAATCATCATTTACACCATCATCGGCCGCATCACCCCAGGCACCGTACAACAGGTTATAGAACATCGCTTTCATGCCCCTGTTGTGAGCTACAGTTATATAATTTTGGACTGTTGATAAGTGTATGTCCCGGTTGATAATATCTTTCCATTCTTCAGCCGGTTGGCCGCCTACAAATGGTAATGGCTGATGATGTTTATAATGCCAGTCGTAAAACTGCAAGCCATTGATATGAAAACGGTTTAAGTTATCTATAACCTCATTAACAGATGTTGCTTGTAATGCGGGAAATTTTGATAAAAAACCATAACGTGGAAATTTGGTCCAACTCGAAGATACATCCACACCAATTGTACCACAAATTGTTGTTTCATTATTGTCTGTATTAATTACTTCAACAAGGTAACCAGTGAAATCAACATCCGGTGGCTGCCAACCCCATTGCAAAGCATTTATATTTTCTTCAGACAATATCTCGTTTTGATGCTTATACCTTACTTTCACCCCTTGAATATTGTCAATTCCTGCAATAGAGATATTTACCTGTTCTCCGGGTTTATAAATGGCTTTATCTGTAGACAACTCAATTTGATCATATTGTGGTACCGGATCATTATCAGGCACTTCGACTATTTCATTTGAGAAGGTCAGTTTATTTGACTTTTTGCATGAACTCCCGCTTAAGAAACAGGCTAATATAGATGCAATAAGTAATACATGGCTTAAACTCATAGCTTTAGTTTATAGAAAAAAATAAGGCCGAACATATCTTACTACCTTCAGCCTTATTTTACATGAAAATCTAATTCGCGTTTATCTATTGTTTTGAAAAGCTAACGGTCGGATTTTCGGCGTCTGTAATATTTAACACGATTTTGTAGCTTCCTTTGGTTGTTGCGGTAATATTCCACTTATTATCCGGATTACCACCCTTTGCCAATTGACATGTTGTCTTGGTTAAATCTTCTTCACCACCGTTAACCGGGCCAAACTGATCAACACCCCAATTCCTGGCCGTCATCAACTTAAGTTCTCCTTCTCCCAATTCTCCTGTCCAGGTATGAATAAATGCACTGGACTCATCCACTGTCATTGCCAGAGCGTTACCTATATCCCATCCAACAGAAGTAGCTGAACCGATCAAGTATATAGTTGGATAATCAGGTAATGCTTCCACTAATTCGAAATTAATAGTTGGGTTATCCAAGTCTTCAACATTAACGGTGATCTTATATTTGCCCGGCTGATTAATAACCCACTTTTTATCAGGATTACCACCTTTGACCAATTCCATAGTCGTTTTTGTCAAGTCTGTTTCCCCATCCACTACTGGCATAAAGTAATCAGTTCCCCAGTCCCCAACACTAACTGGTATCTTAAATTGACCAAGTGTTAAAGTTCCTTCCCAGGTAAACTCAAATCCATTTTCAGGATTTACAGTCATTGGCGATGGATTTCCAATATCCCAACCCGCAGGAGTGGCATCGCCAACTAAGTATAAATTCTTGTATAGTGGAATATTAAATACTTGTATCTCCTTATCTTCTTCACAGGCGTTAAATACTAACAATGATATTAGTAAAACTATGATTGATAATATGTTGTTTTTCATTTTCTTATAGATTATAAAAAGATCGGATGAAACTTCCATTATGGATTAGTTATGCATCTGAATGCATTTTTTATAGCTCACTAAGTAGCTCCACCCCAACCTTTTGCCAATATTAAATATTGTTATTCATACCCAGGATTTTGCTTTAATTGCTGAGATATACTTAATACCTCATTAGAGATTGGAAAGACATTTAAATACTCTTTACCTTCTCCGTCTGGGGACTTGTCCCACCAGTTACCTGTTGTAAATTTATCCCAACGAACTAAATCGGTACGACGACGTCCTTCTGCTAAAAACTCACGCCCCCATTCATCAATCAACTCTTTTTCGGTTAACTCACTATTATACAGACTTTCAGAACCTTCCGGGTAATATCTTTTTCTGACTGAATTCAAAAGTGTCTCAGCTTCACCAACAGCACCGGCTCTGAACTTACACTCAGCCAAGGTGTAGTAAATCTCAGCTAAACGCACCTCAGCATAGTCCGATTCCATTTTTTCAGAATCTGTTGATTTATACATTGGGTATTTTACATGGTATACACCCGAGTTCTGGTCACCATGAGTCATGTTTGAGGTTTTATCTTCAGGATAAACTCCGGGTCCTAATTCACCAAAATGACCTACAGCATCCCTTATATAAAGTTCTTTTCCAACGTCTGACTTAACCTTTTCACCATTCCCATATTCAAGGTACCCAAACAAAAACATTCCTTCACGCTGATTACCACCCAGGTTTTTATACTTCGTTAATCGAACATCATCAGGATACTTTTGAAACTTAACATAGGGCTGTCCTAATCCGGACGAAAATTCATACAACTCATCATCTACATTTCTTCCCGGTTGTAAACCAAAGCGAGGGTTAGCCCATCCCCAATCTTCAAACTCAAGATATAAATGTGCCTGAAATGGTAATGACCACCAGTACATTCCTCCCTGATAGTGCCAATGTGTGAACCCAAAAGAACCAGGGAATGCAAATATTGTTTCATCGCTTTTATCGTTGTTATAGTCAAAAGGTGCATCCCATCGATCTTCAATAGCATAGGTTCCATACTGCCCATCGATAATATCCTGACAAATTTTAGAGCATTCAGAATAATGATCCTCACCAATATAAACATCTGCATTAAGGTACAAGCGTGCTAAAAGTGATGCAGCACCGGCTTTTGTCCAACGGTTAGAGTTAATACCTTCATCACCTTTCTTACCCAGGTTATCCATTGCATCTAACAGCTCTGATTCGATAAAATCAAATGTTTCTTTCGGAGAAACCTGAGGTGGTGCCAAATCTTCTGTTTTGTACTTTGTAAAAACCGGTACATTGCGAAATAAATCTAAAGCCTTAATGTAATACCAGGCCCTCATAACACGCAACTCAGCAACAAATAATTCAATCTCCTCTGCGGTCATATCAAATTCAGCCGGATTCAACACTTCAATATCTTCGATAGAGTTATTTGCTAAAGTGATACCTACAAATAATGCGTTCCATGCTTCTTTTAAGTATCCTTCTTCCGGCGTCCATGTATGATAATGCTCTCTTACATATGTTCCCCCGTCAAACCAATGATTTTCACGTGTAAGTGTCATTAATTGATCAGCCGTATTTTCCTGCATATGATATATAGCGCTATTAATCGACCAATATCCATGTTCATATGTTCTCAGGAATGAGCGGATTACATCGTCTTTTGTTTGATAAAATGCCTCATAGCTAATTTTATCATATGGTTTTTCCTCCAAATCAGTACAACTATTAAAGCCAACTGTGAATATCAACAGGGCCGATACCAACCAGGATTTTGTTATATATTTTTTCATTTTCATTTCAATTTTCTAGTTAAAACTTAACTTGAACTCCCATCATGTATGTTGCGGTTGAAGGATAGTAACCTTTACCACTAACTCCCGGAGTCAGACCATTAACCGGATATATTTCAGGACCAACTCCCGTAAAACCTGTGAAAGTTGCAAAGTTCTTGGCTGTAGCGTAAACCCTCAAAGAGCTTAAAAAGCCATCTGTTTTAAGTGTATATCCCAATGTAGCTGCATCAATCTTCACATAATCACCCTTTTCAATAAAGTAATCGCAAAGCACTTTATCTCCTTTTATTAACTCATTGGTGCTATATGCCGATGTCAGTACATTTTCGTCAAGTGGAGAGGATTGTAGTCCAAAATAGAAATCGTGCATGTTAAAGATTTCATGCCCAAAAGCTCCTCTTACATTAAGAGATAAGTCCCAGTTTTTATATTTTACGCGGTGACTCATACTGGCATTGAATGTTGGCATTCCATTTCCAACATATGCTTTATCCTCGTCCGTTGCTTCATGCGCCTGAATTGGTTCGCCATCTTTACTGTATACCAACATATTACCAAATTGATCAACTCCGGCAAATTTCCACATATAGAATGAACCTACACGCTTCCCCTCTTCTAAACGCTGTGCAGGCCCCGGTGATCCTGGTGCAGGTAAATAAGCATAATATTTAAATGACTCTTTCGATACGAATACATCGTTCGAGAAAGAAACAAACTCATTGTTATTGGTCGAAGCATTAAATCCAATATTATAAGTCCAGTCATTATTCTTAAGAACTTCAACATTAAGGTCTATCTCCAAACCTTTGTTTTCCATTGTTCCCACATTGGCAATCACATTATCTCCTGTTAACGGAAGGCCTTTTGGATAGTAGTTTAGAAGGTCTTCCTGACGACGATTATAGTAGTTCAAACTACCTGATACTTTGTAGTTAAATAAACTAAAATCAAGACCAATGTTATAGTTCTTTGCCTTTTCCCATTTTAATTGTGGATTAGGGTTTCCATCAGGTCCCCAAACAACATAGTAATCACCATTAAAATAGTACTCACCAAACCCTGTATAGTTAACAAGTGATCTATAGCTATCAAAAGATTGGTTGCCGGTTACACCATAGTCAGCTCTGATTTTAAGATCATTTACCCAGTTAAAGTTTTCCATAAAAGGTTCGTTGCTAATTCTCCATCCTACGGAAAAGGCCGGGAAGTTACCCCACTTATTATTAATACCGAACTTGGTTGAACCTTCGCGACGTAAACTGGCGCTAGCCATATACTTACCGTTTATAGCATAATTGATCCGGCCAAAGAAAGCTATCAGCTTAGATTCTCCTTTGTAAGAACCCATACCCTTTCTTCCTTCTTCTTCGGACATATAAGTACCATCACCTAAGTTATTATATAACAAATCATTTGATGTAAAATCCTTATTTTCTGCCGTTAAGCCTGACCAAACATTATATTGGTAGGAATAACCAACCATTGCTTTTAACGAGTGGTGTCCCAGGTTAAGTTTATAATTCGTTATCCAATCAAAGTTACGTTGGTCGCTTTTATGGTAGCCCCGACTTGCTTCACTTGTAATTCCTCCTTCAGATATACGCTTTGAAGACATGGTAGACGGAACAAACCAGTAATCGAAATTATCATTTAAATTCTGTGAAACACTCACTCTTGAGTTTAGGTCATCCGTAATGTTTAATTGAAATGCTCCACTCCAGTTTAGCAGTTTCACTTCAGATCCTGAATGCTCCAGATCTAGCAATTCAACAGGATTAAATGCACCATCACTTCCTGAAGGAATGTATTGGTAGAAATACGGATTCTCAGGATCTTTAACCGGATATGTTGGGTTAATTTGTAAAGCTTTTGTAAAAGCATCGTAGTTAGTGTTATCTTTTTTGATAATCCTTGGAGCAATATTTAATGATACTTTATAGCGATTGTTTTTACCACTGTGATTTAAGGCTACTCTTGCTCCGTATTCTTCTCTTCCTGAGCGTAAATCTAATCCCTGAGCATCTCTATAATCAACCGTGGCACGATAATTACTACTCTCATTACCACCTGAAACAGCAAGCGTATGACTTTGAGTGAAACTAAAGTCACGAATTAATTCTTTGGCCCAATCTGTTTTGTATCCATAATCTGTACCTCTTCCTGACTTTACAAACTCTTCAGCTGAAAGCACCTCTAACTGATTAGTCGGCAAATTAAATGCTGCATAACCATCATAAAACGTTTGCATTGCACCAGAACGTCCTGTTTTTGTGGTAATAATAATAACACCATTACTACCCTGGGTACCATAAATTGCTGATGCAGCTCCATCCTTCAACACATCAATTGATTGAATGTCATTTTGATTAATGTTTTCCAGATTACCGCCAGGTATTCCATCAATAACTATAAGTGGTGATGAACCTGCTTCCATTGATGTTACACCCCTTAGTTGAATACTTGCTCCTGAATTAGGATCACTGCCTCCTGTATTAGAAATAGTTAAACCTGATACTTGTCCTTGAATAGCATCGATAGGATTGGTGCTTGCAGTTGGTACAAACTGATCGCCACTCACATGTGTTATGGCACTGGTTACCTCTTTTTTATCCAACGTACCATAACCTACAACAACAACCTCATCAAGGTTTTCCATATCAGGCACTAGTTGAACTTCTAGAACTCTTTGTGCACCGAGTGTTATCTCCTGATCTTTGTAACCAATAAACGATATCACAATTACATCTCCTTCATTGGCCATAAGTGTAAACTGTCCGTTTACATCGGTAATGGTTCCATTACTCTGCCCTTTCAACAAGATGGTGACACTAGGTACTACCAGTCCTGTTTCATCTGTTACTTTTCCCGAATAAGTTGCTTGTTCCTGCGCATAAGTTAAGTTGCATATCGACATGCAAACAAGCACAAACAACACTATGGTTTCTTTAGTAAGGAACCTTGCCCTTTTAAAACCTGTTTCTGTTTTTTTCATTACTTGATTAGATTTTAGTGATTAGTAAAAATCTTTCAAGCAAAGGAATGAGCAATCAAACAGCTTTAGAAAAAATCAATAATAAATCAAGATAGAGAAACACAATAAGAAGCAACAAATCAATACCTTAACATTTTTAAACACTTTAAAAATTCAAGGTGATTTTCTATAAAATCAAGTTGAAAATGATACTATACTGAAGGTATTTTCATTAAAAATCGCTCAAATTCATCATCAGCAATCACCACCTTATTTTTAAGTTTGGTTTTGTATGAATATATGGTATTAATAGACACATTAAGAATTCTGGCTATCTCTTCGTTTTGTACAATGCCGATACGTATTAGTGCATAAATCCGTAATTCGGTATTAAGAATATGATTGGATTTTATCAATATTTCCTGGTCTGGTTTAAGTTCCATCTTGATGCGTTCAATAAAGGTTGGAAACAAACTGATAAATAATTCATCAAACCGTTTCATAAATGCATCTTGTTCCGATTTAGGATTTAGCTTCCGTAAAATACTACTTATCTTATTGGTTTCTTTACTTATCAATATCTTATTAAGCATCAAAGAAATCTCTTTGAGCTTCTCCAGATATTCTGAGTTTGTAATAAAAAATTGTGCAATATATTTCTCTTTAATTGTATTGGCTTCACGCAATTGATTATTAACGATATTGAGTTCATCATTATGCGATTCCAACATCTTTTTTATCCGCGTCAGATTAAGCACTCGTCTGAAAATAATGATGACAACCACAATTGCGATCAATATTATAACAATACCCAGAAGTAAGTATTTAACCAGTTTCAGCTTGGCATTTGTCTCTGCTCTCAATATTTCACCTTCAATTCTTGTCAATGTATTTGATGCCTGGCGTCTTCGCATCAGCGATCCATAATGGTCAGCATCATCTTTTGCGATCATAATCAGATCGTAGGCTTCATCGTAATTTCCTTCATTAAATAAATAATCAGCCAGAAAGATAAGTGCCTGGCCCTCTTTATTTACCAGCAAAAAATCGTTAATCGCGGCATGCGCAAAATGTTTTTTAGCTTTTTCAACATTCCTTTTTTGCTCACTACCATATATCAAACCCAAACATGAATGCGCAATAGCTTTATCCTGCAAGTTAAATTTGGGGTAACTTAAAATATGATTGAAGTAACGGTCAGCTGAATCTAACTGCCATGAAGAAAGAAAATATAAAGCCTTAACCTTGATTAGTTCAGGAGAAGGTTCAGGTCTGACCATCTGAGCCGAATCAACGTAGCTATATGCAATATCTGTATGGATATGCTCATAATATTCCTCATCCAGAAAAGTTTTTAAATCCAGATGCGCCCTCATCAAACTTCCATAATACTCTATGCGCGTTCCGTCATACAACAGGTGTGCATCAACGCTTTTTAATGTATCAATAGCTTCGTGGTAGATACCCCCTGACACTAACAATCCACCAAGTTTGTTTTTAACACTGGCCACCTTGTGTTTATCGTTTAAACGATAAGCTAAGGCTAAGGCCTTACTATTATAACTAAACGCTTGTTCGTAATTAAAAAGCTTAAATTCTTCTGACAATTGCATGTAAGTGTCCATAAGGGATGTCACCTCATCTAACTCATGCTGTACATTAGCCACTTTTCTAAGGCTATCAATCTTACTGTTCTTTGCAAGAATGCGTAATGAATCCTCTTCAATAACCTGCTTTAGTTCTTTATATACGGTATCGTAATCTTGTGCTGACAGGGATAAACTATACAGGCAATAAAAAACAATTAACAATGCGTATTTCATAATTCTGGCAAGTGTTGAATAATGGTCACTGTGCAAAGCTATGTTTTAATGTCGAAAAATTATAAGATGTAATGAATGAATTACTCTTACCTTTAATTTCCTTTAGCAGGATGATAAATAAAAGGATGACACCTCTTTGGCACCGAGGTATCATCCAAAAGTTACGAACTGATTTATTTATATTAATACAAGGTTGTAATTATTAAAATCCAAAACGTGGATTAACCACAGGATTAAATATAGACCCAAAGGTGTAACTAAAACCAATGCTGGTGTAATAATTGTATCCTGACTGTGCCTGTTTCTGTCGAAGTAATAACTCATCAATACTTAAGCCACCACCTGGTAAATGAACCTGGTTATGTGTAATGTTATACGATGACATGAAATTAAACGAAAAGCCTTTAAATATGCGCAGGTTGGCATGCAAGCTAAAGTTAAGTGCATACAACTCTTTGTCATGCAAAAACGAATCGTATGTGGCCGAACCACTTATTGTGCCCCACTTTTGTTTAAAACTTCCTCCCAGTTCAAAACTTTGTTCCCATAGCATCTCTTCACTCTCATCAAAAATACTCTTCTCTAAATATTTATTATAAACTGCTCCTGCCCTGTAAGACAAGGTAATCTGTTTACGGGTTGCTTCTTCATACGGAAATAAACTAAACTCCAAGGCCGGCTTAAACTTCAAGTACAAATCAGTATTTCCATATACAGAATTACCAGCCTCTGCAAAGGCCCCAAGTGACCAAAGTTTATGAATACTTATAACATCGCGTATATCAATCGACTTGTTCTCTTTGATGTACTTATTGGTTAAGAAACTTGGTTCTCCTCCCGGTTCTATTGGGGGCATTTCGTATGTAAATTCAGAACTATTCTTATCCCAGCTGGCACGCAGATAGAACTTGTTTTTCTCAGTAACCCGTTTGGCAGAAATACTACCATTAATATTGGTAATAGTTGATGTCTCCTCTCCGCTTTGGCTTCCACTTAATCCAAGGCTAAACACCCATGCATTCCATTTGTCTTTTTCTTCTACCGGTTGTTCAATTTCCTGTTTATCCGAAACTAAGGTGTCACTGGGATTATATGGTCGAACTTTTTGAAACATAAAACTCCAAAAGTTACCCAATCCCATCTGTAAATGCATTTTTAACTCTTCTCTTAACTCATCTTGAGTGGCATTTATATCCATCGTGTATGATGAGCGATAAAACAACTCACTAAATTGTCCTTGCCCTGAGAATTCTAAATCATAATCGGTACCTCCGCTACCCGTCTGCTGAGTCAGCACCATAACATAAACATCAGCATCCTTTTGATCCCGGGCAAAATTTAAATAGTTTAGTTCCTGACGCAGAAAAGCCATGTCGCACATGGTACAATCAAGGTAAACATTCAACTTTGGCATATTAGTGGGATATTGTGCATGGATTGTCTGATTCAAACACACCGTTGTGGCGAGAAACAATAAACTGGCGAAATAGTGTAGCTTCATCCTTTTCATATATGCTCCGGTTAATAGTGCATGACAAAGCAACAGAACAATCAACTAAAAGGAGGTTAATAGACTGCCAATCAAAGTTAATTAGGGTTAAACACAGAACTCTTCTTTACTGACATACATTTAAAAGTGAAAATTCTTCATTTAAGTGTCACCCTAATTAAATTAAGAGTGTTTTATTCGTAAACATAAAATGCAATTGCTCTCTGCCCCTAAACAATCACCCAAACACCATGCGCCTATCCACGCATATAATTTGCGCTTATGCCCGCAAACATCTTGCGCTAATGCGCACGAACAACTTGCGGTTACGCACGCAAATAACCTATAGCTAATGAGACAAACCCGCAATAACTTCCTAAGTACTTAGGGTTGTTGTGGGTGTAAAGGCATAGTGGATCACCCGCTAAACCGTTTTTTAACACTCACTGCCACTACATTTCTATTGCTCACTTCTCATCACTCCAGAACCTCGTACCAGGTATTTCAAACTTTTTATAATCTCCTTTCTTCCTTCCCAAATCATTTGTCAAATTAGCCTGGTAACTGTTTCTTTTTAGCGTATCATATCCCTTTTTTGATCCAGATCAAACAGTTAATCAGGGTCATTGCCGAATTTTGTCTCATAACAACTTCTAAAAGTTTCAATTATGAATATTTGGTTTTATATCGGGATAGCTTTAATCATTTGGGTGATCTATGACTTAATTGCTGGTGTCACCTGGACTTACCGATCGATTTATCGTCAATACGAACCGATTCAATACTGGCTTGTCACCACCTTATGGGCCATAATTGCAATTGTAACAACCATGAGTAGCCTTTAATAAAAGAATCACTCTTATTTAATTGTCAATTCATCAAGTACAACCCCTAATAACATTTGAACTATGAATCATTCTTTAAAATATTTACAATTTGCACTCTTGCTTGTAGTTATAATTACAACAACCAATACTATAAAAGCTCAGAGCAACAATCAATCCAACCTGCAAGCTGGTAAGAACAATGTGGAATTCAAAAGTGAAGGACTAAAAATTAAAGGACACCTATTTCTTCCTCCTGATTACACCCCTGAAGGTTACTTTCCTGCAATCGTTGTTGTGGCTCCGGCCAGTGGGATTAAAGAACAAACTGCAGGTATTTACGCCGAAAGACTTGCTAAGGAGCAATATATTACCTTGGCTTTTGATCACCGGACCTTTGGCGAAAGTGATGGTGAGCCAAGAGCAATGGAAAGTGCACCAATGAAAGTAGAAGATATTAAAAATGCCATCTCATTTTTGGCTACCATTCCCGGCGTAGATAAAAAGAAAATGGCGGAATTGGGTATCTGTTCGGGTGCAGGGTATGCTATTCAAACTGCATGTTTTGATCCCCGTATTAAATCTGTTGCAACCGTTAGCGGATTTATTGATTTTCTTGATTATGGTTTAAGCGGCTACACACAATATATGCATCTGGTATCGGGCGACAAAATAAAACAGTTTCAAAAGCAAATGCAAATTGCCGTTAAAGCCCGACAAAAATATTATGAAACGGGTGAATCGGATATGATCCCTGGGATACCTCCAAAGGGATCAGGGTTGGGTGATTTCTGGGAACGTGCCGCAGATTATTACTATAATCCCGAACGGGGTGGTGCGTTCCCTTCTTACACCCCAATGCGTGCCGCCATGTCACTTGACACACGGTACTCCTTTAACGCCAGCGAACACATTGAGTTAATGCGGGGAACACCATTTCTGGCCATTGCCGGCAGTAAAGCCTATACCATTTCATATAGTGAGTTGGCTGTAGAACGTGCCCAAGGCGATAAAGAACTTTATAAAATAAAAGGAGCTCATCATTTTGATTTATATGATGGTGAAGATTATGTCCGGCAAGCTATTGAGAAGCTCAATGAATTTTACAAACGAACACTTCAATAACTCTGATGAATAACCGGAACTCTGCTTAAATCACGGACTCATGTTACCTATGTGTTAGTGATGCCGATACCTGATTTGATAACGATCAAATGGTATCGGCTTTACTAGTGGGGATCTAAGCTTCATTCTGCCAAATCTCGCAAGGTTTTATGATTCGTATAGCTCTGGTGCACCTCTCTATTTTATGAAATAATACCAAATGCATTTGGTATTATACCTATATACTCTGTTTCCAAGGCTATTCATCCTTCGAATTGCCTTTCTTTTTCCTCCCGATTGCTTTTTTGATCTGGGTCAAATGAATGCTCTTCATAAGTAGCGTCATTTGTTACATCAAGTTTTAATAGTCTGAAATAATTCAATTCGTAAATAATTGTCACATGAAAAACCTAAATGTCAAACTACTATTTGTCCTGTTCTGTATTTCACTTTTGGGCCCAATAAATATCAATGCTCAACAAATAGCAGGTAAGGTCATAGATGCCAAAACAAAGGACGCCATACCTTTTGCAAACATATCGCTTGAAAAATTACCGATGAAACGCGTCACAACAGGCGGTACAACTGATTTGAACGGCAACTTTAAATTCGAAGCCTCCATTAACTCTTACAATTTAGTCATCAGTGTTCTGGGCTACGAGAAAAAAACCGTTCCCAACATCCGCTTATTCGGAACAAAAACACTAAACGTTGGTAAAATTGAATTAACACCAACCAATATTGAGATAAGCGAAGTACAGGTATCGGCACAACGCAGTTATATTGAAAACCAGCCAGGCAAACAAATCCTGAATGTTGGCCGTGAGATTGCCGGTGGAGGAGGCAATGTAAGCCAGGTACTTAAAATTGTTCCTTCGGTTGAAGTTACACCCCGCGGAGATATCAGCATCCGCGGCAACGAGAATGTTAAAATCCTTATCAATGGTAAAGAAATGACCTATGGGATTGATCCGGCCATCTTACTCAAACAGCTCCCCTCTTCCACTGTAGAAAAGATAGAGGTGATTACCAACGCCTCAGTAAAAGAAGATCCGGAAAGTTCTGGTGGTGCAATCAACATTATTCTGAAAAAGAACTCGAATGATGGTTTTCATTACGGTATTAACCTTGAAGCAGGCGTCAAGCCATTCAGAGGCAATGGTGGTTTTAATATGAACTACGCAAAAAACAAGCTTAACACTTACCTTACTTATGGCGCATACGTCGATAACTATGACTTTAGCAACAAAGGGAAACGCAATATTACTGAGCCATCAAGTCAATACAAAACCATATTAGATAACGGAAAAGGAAACTATAAAGACGTCGGTCACCTCATCCTTGGTGGTGTCGATTATGATTTGAGCGAGAGGACAAAACTCAATATGGAGTTCACTCATAATCAATACAAAGAAAACTGGGAATATGATTTAATTAACACCTACATTCTTAGAAACGGATCAGAGGCCAATGCGCTGGTTAATAATAAAAACAAGGATAACATCCGTTTCTCTGATGTATCTCTGCGCCTTGAAAGTAAACCCAAAGAGAAACATACAATCAATGCAATGATGCATTTCTCTGGCGGGAAAAACAAAGGCCAACGAACCATTACAGAATCGGGCAACTTCTATCCGGAACCAACCAGCAGTATTATTAATTCCAATGCTAAATTCCTGGTAGGAGAATTAAATGGTGACTATAAATTTCCATTATCGGAGCGAAGCGATATGGAAGTTGGTATCAATAGCGAACTTATAGACTACAAGGCAGATCAATTAGGTAAAGGCTCATATTTCAATTATAAAGTATGGGAGTATGACCAGCAAAAGCACGCTGTTTACGCCTTATATAAGATGAAACTGAATAAGTTGACCTTAGGTGCCGGTATTCGTCCTGAATATTATAAAAGCCAAACCTACGAAAAGATCAATGATAACAACTTAGAGCAGGAATACTTCCAGGTTTATCCCAATGTATTAATGAATTACAACCTGGGTAACGATGAAGATTTTCAAAACCTGAGCCTCTCCTATTCAAAACGTATCCGTCGCCCCGAAGCTGAAGAACTGGACCCTGTTGCTGACTATACCAATCCTTCGCATATCTACCAGGGTAATCCCGATCTCAAACCCGAGTTTATCAATACCATTGAGCTGGGTTATTCTCGCATCAAAGGAAAAACACGACTTAATCTAAATCTTTTTGCCAGCAAGGTGACCAATGTTATTCAACAACAAACCGAATTGCAATCGAATGGTACATTATTCACAACTTTCATCAACCACTCTTCAAGCAGGCAGTTGGGACTGGAGTTCAATGGTAAAGTAAAACCTGTTAGAAAATGGGAAACCACATTAGGCGGAAGCTATATCAAAAGTTTCTTTGCAGAAGCAAAAAACGATGATGACGTTGCCAGACGTCAGGGCTTTATGTGGCAATTGAAATGGGATAATTACATCTCAATCAATACCAAAAATACCATTCAGTTGCAAGCGCAGTATTATGGAAAAACCAAAAGCATGTTTTATACACGCCAGCCTTACAACCTCATCAATATCGGATACGAAAGAAAAATCCTGCAAGGTCTGGGCACACTGGGTTTCAGTGTTAACGATGTATTTAACAGTGGCGGAAAGGAATTTTACGAAGTATTTGGACCAGGCTTTAGCTCTGATTCTGAATGGCAATTGAATTCCCGCACATTCAGAATGACTTTTAATTTTTACATCAACTGATGCTTTTTGATACACATCAAAGGAAGAGCACTCAAAGCTTAGCAAATTTGAACTGACAATATTTAAAACAAACTATCATGAAACGTACTTTTCTATTTCTTACATTAAACATGCTCACTTTCGTATTTCTTTCGGCATATGCCAATACTTCGGCTGATACACTTTATCTAAATACAACACATGTAATGACAGTAGAAGGCGAAATCATCTCTAACTCAGTAACCAACCGGATGTGTTACGAACTGGATGGTTCCACAGTACTGGAAGAAAAAGTTGTGACCAATATGAGCTACCCGATGGAAAACGGTGAAACCTACGTCAACATCAGTACAGAAGAGTTTACTGTTATTGACGGCGAAATGAGCTATTTCAAGGGTGAATATAATATGAACGATTCCATCACTGTTGTTATGGGTGAAAACGACAGCGATGAATTTATTGTTTCAGGTAAGCTCCCTGGCGAATCGTCATTTCAGCTGTGGGATGTTAAAAAGATGAAAGACATTGATGCATTTGTTGTTTTCTTCGACATAGACAAGTTAAATCTTACCAAGAAGATGCAGATCAAAAAAATGTATGACCTGTATGGTATGGAGCTTCGAAATAACAAACTAACCAAGCTCGGCGAAGAAAAACTAACTGTTGTCGGGGAAAACTTTGATTGTACAATGATACGATTCGATTACGGACTGATAAAAGGTAAACTGTGGTTTGCCAAAGATCCGGCCGGCAACTATTTCCTTGTAAAAGAAGAGGCTCAAAGTCAGGAATATGGACCGTTTGATTTAGATCTGACCGATTACAATACGAACCAACCAACTGATAACCAAAGCCAGGAAGGTGAATTTGGCTTCTAAGCAATTGGTATAAACACAAATTCAATCATCAACGGGCAGATTATGGACAAAAAACAAATAAACAGACGCGATTTTATTCAAAAATCAGCAAAGGTTGGTATAGCTGGTAGTATTGCAGTAGCCCTTAGCGCAAATATCGATGCTATTGGCGGAACAGTAACGAATATCGCGCTTCCTCCTGATATGGTGGCTATCAAAGGTGGCGATCCGGCAATCATGTTCAAAAAAGCCATTGAGGCATGGGGCGGAATGAAACGAACTGTAAAGCCAGGGCAAACAGTTGTTGTTAAACCAAACATTGGCTGGAATGTAACACCAGAACGAGCTGCTAATACGAATCCAGATTTAATAGAAGCCATCGTACGCGAATGTTTTAGCGCCGGTGCAAAAGAAGTGTTGGTAATGGATCATACGGCTGATGTGTGGACCAAGTGTTATAAAAACTCAGGCATTGAAGAGGCTACTAAAAAAGCGGGTGGAAAAATGGTGCCTGGTAATAATGAGCGCGATTATAAAACCGTTAGCATACCAGGTGCAAAGCGTTTAAAAACAGTAAAAGTGCATCAGCTTATACTCAATACCGATGTATTAATTAATGTACCTGTACTGAAACATCACGTCAGTACAAAACTCTCCTTAGGTATGAAAAACCTGATGGGAATTGTCTGGGATCGTCAGTGGTGGCACAAAAACGATTTACACCAGTGCATTGCCGACTTTGCTTCCTATTGTAAAGCTGATCTTACTGTTGTTGATGCCTACAGAGTTATGAAAAGAAACGGACCAATGGGCGTTTCTACAGACGACGTTTTATTGCAAAAAGCACTCATGCTGGGCGCTGATCCTTTGGCACTAGACGCTGCATCGGCTAAAATGTTTGGCATGAATCCTCAGGAAGTAGGCTACATACGTTTGTGCGAAGGACTTAATGTTGGTAGCTCTGACCTGTCAAAACTGAATATCCAAAAAATAAAACTTTAGCCATGAACAAGTTTCGGTTTCTGAAAAAAACACGAGTCATTATCGGCGCCCTGGTGCTCTTGATCTTATCATTGGTTTTTCTGGATATCTATCACCTGATACCTGTCGATCTTGTGCAGACAGCTCTTTCCATTCAGCTTACACCTTCTTTTATCAATTTATTAAAGGCGGGCGGATTGGCTTTTTCTGGCTTCCTGATTATCTCTGCTATCAGTCTGCTCGCAGGCCGTATTTATTGCTCCACTCTTTGTCCATTAGGCTTGATGATGGATGCAATCATTGCTATCAAAAGGAAGATCAGGAAAAAGAGATTACGGTTCAAAAACTCTCCAAACCTTAAATGGCTTCCCTATTCAGTACTGTTTTTAACTGTACTACTGGTTGTTTTGGGCAATATTCAGGTATTAAGTTTATTAGATCCATACAGTAACTTTGGACGCATACTTACTGTCTTGTTTAAGCCTGTAGTGATAAGCCTTAATAATCTTTTGTATGATGGTCTGTTAACTTTTAGCAACTACACATTACAACCCATTGATATCAACTATAGTAACATTCCTGTATTTGTGTTTGTGTTGTTGTTTTTCGTTAGCATTTTGGTTTTAAGTCTGGTTAAAGGCAGGTGGTTTTGCACACACATCTGTCCGGCCGGAGCCTACTTAGGTTTGATCTCAAAGCTGAGTTTATTTAAAATTAAAATCAATGCGGACAAATGTATTGGTTGCGGTAAATGCGAACGCAACTGCAAGGCTGGCTGTATTTCAACAAAAGATAAGACAGTTGAATTCAGCAAATGCGTAATGTGCTTTAATTGTATAAGCCATAAATGCCCTGCCAATTCCATTTCTCTGACACATAAACAACTATTAATAAGTTCAGGAGAAGAGAATAAAACCGATAATGTAAAACAAGAACGCCGACGAGCCATACAAACACTGGCATTATCCCCCTTTATGATAGTTGGAAGCGCATTAGCCCATAATGAAAAAGCAAAAGTATATGAGAAGCGTACAGTTCCCATCAGCCCGCCAGGCTCACTCAATCACAAGCGATTCACAGAAGCATGCACGGCCTGTTATCTATGCGTCAACGCTTGTCCATCCAATGTGATTAAACCCTCATTGACTGAATACGGGATAAGTGGTGCTTTGTTGCCACACTTAACCAATGAAAAAGGATATTGTAATCTGGAGTGTACCCGTTGTAGTGATGTTTGTCCAAACGGAGCCCTTTTGCCAGTCAGTCAGGAAGAGAAAAAAACGCTTCAGATAGGAATTGCACATTTTGTCCGCGAGAAGTGTGTAGTGATAACCGACGGTACTGATTGCGGAGCCTGTTCGGAACACTGCCCGACCAAAGCGGTTAATATGGTTGTTGAAAATGGCCTTTTTGTGCCGGTTGTTGAAGAAAGTATCTGCATCGGATGCGGAGCCTGCGAATATGCGTGTCCGGTTACACCTAAGAAAGCCATTTTTATCGAAGGCCATACCATTCACCAGGTTGCAGACAAACCAAACCTGAAGAAGCTGGAACCTGTTAATCAGGAAGAGGATTTTCCCTTTTAACCTGTTTTTATTTAAAATTCTTACATCATTTAAAACTTAAATATCATGAAATCTATCAAACTTGTTTTATTCGTTTTTATTTCATTCGTTTGGTCGAATGTTGCATTGGCGCACCATTCTATTGTGCCCCACTCACACGAAAATGCCGATATCTCCCACTCTTCAATTGTATGGGCCGTTATTTTTACGCTAGTTGCAATTATGGCCATTATTATTTCAGCTTCCAGATACTTTAATACCAAAGAGCAAAATCATAAGTAATGGCTATAGATTATAGTATTAAAAAATTAAAGAAATGGTTCTCTGGAATTGAAGCGAGCATAACAGCATATTCAGGAGGTGTTGATTCGGCGCTTGTGTTATATCTGTCTAAATTGTATTTAGGTGATAATGCGATGGCCATTGTGGGTGTATCACCCAGCTTAAAAAGCAGGGATAAACAACTGGCCATTGATTTTTGCAAAAAACACTCGATACAACTAAAACTAATCAACACCAATGAATTGGAGATCGCTGCTTACTCACAAAATCCTGAGGACAGGTGTTATCACTGCAAAAACGCCTTGTACAATCAGATAAAGAGTATCGGCCATCAATTTCCTAAGCATACAATACTTAACGGAACCAATATTGATGATCTGGATGATTACCGGCCAGGTCTGACATCTGCCAGGGAAAACCAGGTTCGTTCGCCTCTTGCCGAATGTAACATTGGAAAAGGTGAATTAAGGATGATAGCTAAACATTTCGGTCTGGATGTTTGGGATAAACCGGCCAGTCCTTGTTTAAGCTCGCGCATACCATACGGAGAGCCAATTACGCTGGAAAAATTAAATCGTATAGAGGAGGCTGAAGAGATACTTTTTCAATTAGGATTTAAAGATTGCAGAGTAAGACATTACGAAGCAGGTGCCAGCATTGAGGTTCCCAGCTCATCCGTGGAATCACTACTTGAGCTGGGTTTAGAACCGATATTAAAAATCAGAAACCTCGGTTTTGAAAAAGTAGTCATTGATTCAGAAGGATTAGTATCCGGTAAACTTAACAGAGTTCTCTCAAATGGATAAGCACAATTTAGATTTAGCACGAACCGACAGACTGGGATTTCCTGAAGTAGTTTATGGCGCCAGCAAAACGATTAGTACACTCATATCTATTATTGAGGTCTATAAAAATAAGAATCAGAATGTATTGATTACCCGCCTGCAGTCAGACAAAGGAGTTGCACTTAGCGAACGATTCGAAGGCAGTTTTTACAATAATGATTGTAGCTTGTTTATGCTTCATCACTGCAAGATGAGTAACAAAAAAGCTTCTGTTTGCATCATTACTGCCGGTACATCAGATATTCCGGTAGCTGATGAGGCGTTTTATACTTTACAGTTTCTGGGCGTTGCAGCTGATCAGATAAATGATATAGGGGTGGCCGGAATACACCGGCTTATGAATCGAATAAAAGATATTGAACGGTATGATGTCTTAATCGTTGTAGCCGGTTTCGAGGGAGCTTTACCAAGTGTTATGGGTGGTTTGTTTGCCCAACCTGTTATTGCAATACCAACCAGCACGGGCTATGGTGCTGCCCGCGATGGTGAAACAGCGCTTTTGGCAATGTTATCGAGTTGTGCCAATGGTATAAGTGTAGTCAATATCGATAACGGTTATGGTGCAGCTTTGGC
Source organism: Carboxylicivirga sp. (assembly GCF_982718395.1). NCBI lineage: Bacteria > Pseudomonadati > Bacteroidota > Bacteroidia > Marinilabiliales > Marinilabiliaceae > Carboxylicivirga > Carboxylicivirga sp. Next base: position 119,772 of record NZ_CEXQWX010000002.1, on the reverse strand, counting down.
AGCTTACCGTATTATTCAGCAATGTGATACAGCAAAAATGAATGGAGCAAATATTGCAACTTCAGTTAAAGAAGATGTTTAATTCCAACAGTTTGCACAATTAAAGAACTATCCGGCAATTACAAGGATGTCTATTCTGCTCACGCAGGAAGGCATCCTGTTTTGATTATGGATAAAAATACACTTTGATATTGACTTAGATATAAGTAAGTTTGGCTATGTATGATACCATTTAAACAGAGTATCAATTGCACCGTTTAATCACCACATACTAAGCCATATATGCAAAATTTACTACATTACATTAGTACGCGTTGTTTCGTGGATAACTCATTACGCGAAAGACTCGAAAATGATTTCGAACTGATCGAAGTAAAACAGGGACATAAACTACTTGAACAAGAGCAACGCTGCCAAAGACTCTATTTCGTTGAACAAGGCGTTGTTCACAACTATTATTATCACAATGGCCGTAAAGTAACATCCTGGTTTTATGCCGAAAACAACTTTGTAACAGCTTGGTACAGTTTTTACAGCCAAAATGCGAGTTTTGAAGAAATGCAATGTCTTGACAATTGCACTCTCTACGCCACCACCTATGATAAATTCCAGAAACTAATCGCTGATTCTCCTGCTTTTGGCAACTTCGCCCGCTTATTGGCAGAAGAAAGCCTGGCTTTTCTTGACTATTTCTCAAAAGGATGGTCGTTCCTGACTGCTAAAGAAAAGTACGAGTTGCTCCTTCAATATTTCCCCGATATTGAACAACGAGTTAATTTAGGTCATATTGCCTCATTTTTAGGCATCTCACAGGAAACCCTCAGCAGAATCAGAGGCGGTAAATAATTTTTTGACATAGATCAAGTTGAATCTTTTAAGCTACCAATAGCTTTGCTGAAAATGTAGCTAAAAGAGATTTATGAAAAAATTATTACCAATTATCGCCTTGTTCCTGATAAGCATAACAGTTTGGGCACAGTCCGACAGATCGGTGTTTTATCACATCAACGGATCAGCAGACTTTGGCCGCTTTCAGGACAGAATAGAACTTACCCCTTCGGTTTCAGTACGTATTTTCCCAAAGACCTATTTAGGAGTGGGATTATCAACATCGTATTACTCAAACGAAACAGCTATTTACACCAACAAAGACAAGGTGCTTGCTGAATCAAAAGTAAAGGACAAGATCTGGTATTTCGGAGGCGAGTTATTTGCCCGCTTCATACCCTTTGAAAACAAGGAAGGAATCATTAAAAATTGTTTTTTACAAAGCTCTTTTGAAACCCTGAGAGGGAAAGGTATATATAAAGACACAAATGAAACATATAATTACAACACAACAAATAATACTGTATTTGCCGGAGTTGGTTATAAACAACCACTTAATGAACAACTGAGTTTAGGTTTACTCCTGAGTTTTAAACTCAATGATGAGAAAGACTCTATTTACAGAAATCCGGTTGTACGTGTTTCGTTTGAGTTTTAATCGAACGATTAGAAAGTAAAATAGAATATGATGAAAGTATATCTGATAAAAGCATCAGCCGGAAGTTCGTACTCACAATATAAAGCAGAAACAGGTGGACCGCCACAAAACATTTTCTCTGCTGCAGCTGCCATGCCTCAAGGCTCTAAAATTGACATGTGCGATGAAACCATTGGTATGAAAACAGATTTCAAATCAAATGCCGATGTGGTAGCTGTCTTCATGTCAACACCTGATGCTTATCGTGCTTATGAAATCTGTGAGAAATTTAAAAAACAAGGTAAAGTAACCCTTTTGGGTGGTTTACATACTTTTTTCTTCCAGGAAGAAGCAGCTCAACATGCCGATGCTATTCTCATAGGTGAATCTGAAGGATTATGGGAAACAATTTTCGATGATATTAAAAAGGATACACTAAAGCCTGTTTATAAACGAAGTAAGCCTCTTGATCTGGCAGAACTGAAACCTTACCCGACCAATATTATTCCGGTTTCGAAGTACAACTGGACCTGGTCGGTAGTGGTGAGCCGTGGCTGCCCAATGCATTGTGATTTCTGTTTGGTGCATCAGTTTTTCGATAAATTTACGCTTCGACCTGTTGAGCACGTTGTAAATGAGTTAAAAAAGCTTAAGAAATTGGGCGTTGAATGGGTTGAACTGCATTCTGATAACCTGACTCATAACAGAAAATATGCATTTGAGTTATTCGAAGCCTTAGCATCACTTAATATGAACTTCTATGGTGAAACAACCATATTGATCGCCATGGATAAAGCTTTGCTTGAGGCAGCTCAAAAGGCTGGTGTTAAAACCTTATTATTTGGTATTGAAACACCATCGGAGGAAGCATTAAAGGAACAGGGAAAAGACTTTGTAAAACCATCCCAAATAAAAGAATACGTTCAGATTGTAAAAGATCATGGTATTGAAGTAGTTGGTGATTTTCTGTTTGGCTTTGATGCCCATGACACCGGTATATTCGAACAAACCACCAATTTTATTAGGGAGGTAGGTGTTGATACAGCTTATCCACACCTAATGATCCCGTTTCCTGGATCAGAAACCTATAAGAAGCTGGATAATGAAGGACGTATTTTAAGTAAAGACTGGTCGAAATACGATGGTAGTCATGCAGTTTACCAACCCGCAAAGATGAGCCCCGAAGAGTTGGAAATCGGTACCTGGGAGGTCGATAGAAAAATTAATAAATGGAATAGCCAGAAAAAACCTACCGCTCCCAACCTAAAGGACACGACTCCAAAAGCCGGCAGTAATCTATTAAGAAAATCCACATCTTTTAAATGGAAAACCTTTATAGCATTACTATTACTACCTCCTGCCATATACTTTAATTACGCCAACTTCTACTTTGCTGCTCTGTTTCTGTTCTGGAGTATTCACGGCATCAAAAAAGGACACACATTCTTTCTGGATGATTTCGATAAAAAAGAAACACCTTTTATGTTCTGGCTCATTTCAATTCTTTGGTTATTGCTATCGTTATGGAGCTTATTTTATTCCGAACCGGTATTAATGTGGCTATACTATGCTTATTAAACAGGTTATAAAGCCATATCGCGGACGCCTTTCTTTAACATTGCTGCTGATCATTGTTGAAGCATTGCTAGGTATATTATTTCCATTATTCATCGGTAAAGCTATTGATGGTATTATCAATAAGCAGTTGATGTACTTTTGGCAGCTGGCAGCGCTCGGCCTTCTGCTCATCATCATTGGGGGTAGTCGTCGCTTATTTGATTCTCGTTTTTATGCCAAAGTATATGTCCGGCTCAGTCGTGTAACAATAAATAAGATGGAATCGTCAGATAATTCGATTAAAACAGCTCGTTTGAATATGCTGGCCGAGATGGTGAATTTTGCCGAGAATCAATTACCAGAAATCATTCAACATAGCATTGGCTTAGTAGCAGTCGCTTCCATTATCGGTTTCCTTAACTTTCAAATATTCATTGGTGCTTTAATCTGTGGCCTTATAGTGTTAGGTCTGTATTTATTAAGCAGTAAAAAAACACTTCGCTACAATGCTGAATTTAATAATGAGCTCGAATCACAGGTAAATGTGATTGATAGCAAAAGGCTGTCTGCTTTAAAACTTCATTTACTTAAACTCATGAAGTGGAACATCCGGCTGTCTGATCTTGAAACAATCAACTATTCAGGTAGCTGGATAATTATGCTCGTGCTATTAATGGCATCAATATATGTTTCGGTATCGGGAGATAACATACAGTACGGGGCTTTACTTGCCTCGATCATGTATGTTTATCAATTTATTGAAAGAATGGTGAGCTTACCGCTTTATTATCAGCAATGGCTTAGATTGTATGAAATAACAGATCGGATACGAACTGTTTAATACCATTCCTGCATTTTGATCTAAGTCAAAAGAGATTGAGCAGATAACAGGTATTTTTACACTGAATTAAAATAACAATAGTTCGTTAAGGTTTTGTAAGTCAGAAGCTCGTTTTTTGAACCATGTGAATCGTCTTATATCTTGCATCTTGAGTCTTCATAAATGATTTAAAACTAACGAGCTATTGAAATAAAAGAAATCAACTATAAAGGATTTAACAAATGAGACTATACACCATTTCAATTTGTATCATATTATTAACCACCATTATCTCCTGTAAAGGGAAAGCAAAAAAACAAATGGTTGAGCAACGCCTTATTGAGTTACAGATTGAACAAGACGCGAAGGACAGCCTCGGCAAACAAGAGTCAAAAAGCCTTGCTTCGGACACTATCAAAACAGCATCATCTCAAGAAGAAAATGGTGACAAAATCATTGGTATATGGGAAGTCAATAACAGTTACTATACAGCCATTTATGAGATCATTAAGTACGACGATCAATTTTACGGAAAAGTCCATTATTACAATGATGGTACAACCGAACACAAGGGAACTGATTCTAAAGAAGATTACTTTCTGGAAGGGATCTTTTTCAAAAATAATAAATACACTGAAGGTAAGATGCACATGCCTGATGGTACAATAAAAACGATCAACCTGTTATTTGAAAATGATGAAATAAAAGTTGACATGGAGATTGACGGAACTTCATTCCAGGAAGCTTGGAAGCGAAAAGAGCTCTAACAGCCAAAGCAAATAACTATATAATATTACAACCACTTCTAAAATATATTACCATGGTACTCAACAATCCTATATTTTCAGATTTGTCGACCTACAACCCTGAGGAAACCATTCCATTTTACGAAAACGTGTTTGGATGGACGTACTATCACTCCTATGGTTACTATACAGCCTATTTAAACTCCAAAGAAGTAGCCGGCCTTTACCAAACGCCAGATAAATTCAAGCAAATGCGCATGCCTCATTTCTGGATGACATATATTGCGGTTAATAATGTGGATACAACCGTGGAAAAAGCACGCACATTAGGCGGAATTATCGAAATGACGGAGACAATACCAGGTTATGGCAAGGTGGCCTTAATTCGCGATCCTAAAGGCGCCGGATTTACTGTTTATGAAGGTGACAAACTGAAAAATACGCGAACCACTAACGTGCCCAACACATTAGTATGGAATGAACTCCACGTGTCTGATATTCCAAAAGTTATTCCTTTTTATGAAGGAATCTTCAACTGGTCATTTGAGATAAATAAACATGAAATAGCCCATGTTTTTAATCATAACCATGAGCATGTAACCGATATACTGGAGATACCTAACGAAATGAAGGGGAAATATGAATACTGGATTTCAAGCTTCGGTGTTGAAGATCTCAAAGAAAGTCAAAAGAAAATACTTGAAAACGGGGGTACTTTAATATTCAATGAAGGTCATCGTATATTATTCGCAGATAATTCGGGGCAGGCGTTTTTCTATATCACAGAACTATCATTTATAGAAAAGCAGGCAACTAAATCATAATAATTCGGGAAGCAGATAAAGAAAAGAAGGAGGATATTCTATCCTGCCTTCTTTTCTTACGCACACCTGTTTCCAATCTTAATTTTCTTTAACCAGATATGTCATTAGGGTATCATAATGAAGGTTCAAACAACAATAAAATCAAGTATTTGAATGAGGAATCATATCCTAAGCTATGCTGACGAGAACAAATGCAATGAAATGATTGATTTTGAAGCTGTTTGAATTTGTAATAGATAATCTAATAGCATTTCTGGATTTATTTACCGGTTTTCATTTACGATCTTCTTCCCTACTTCAATAAGTTCATCAGGACTATGATAACCGGCAGTGCGAGATACAACCTCACCATCACCATTAATAAACAGCAGAGTTGGATAACCTCTTACATTATACCTCTTCGCCAGTTTAACTCCCTCTCCTTTTTCGGCATCAACAGCGTAGTTAACGAAGTTCTGATTGAAGAACTCACCCACATTGGAATCTGGGAAGGTTTTTGCCTTTAACATTTTACAAGGACCACACCACGAGGCATAAACATCTAAAAAGACTAATTTATCCTCTGCCTGAGCCTTTTTCAAAACCGACTCCCAATTACCCTTTTCAAATGCTACTCCGGTATGATCATTCGTTTCAATTGTACCCATCGAACTTAAGAATACACCTAGTATCAAAACCGTAATTGCTTTTAAAATTTTCATGTCTCTTGTTTTATTTGTTATTACTTTTTTCAGCTTCATCATAACCGCCTCTTATATCTTTTGAGGTTTCCTATTTATTAAGTCGTTTTTTCATGAAAATCCTTACAGTTTCTCAGATAACCCATCATGGACAATCAAAACTTCCTTAGCATCTGTGAGATGCTTAGGAAGTAATTGTGCATACCTTGGTATTTACTATAGTATCACTCGTCGCCCGACTAAATTGACTTAATGCTGATTAGTCGGACGACGAGTAGGGTAATGAAACCTCAAACAAACTCGCTTATACCTAGGAAGTATATTATTCGATGAGTATTGGCATATTATGCAACAGTTGAAGTAAATATGTAATGTGTCGCACCTTCAGTGCTTTATTCTCGTCTTTATCATTCATCGCAGGGTTTCACACCCTGCGCTATTATGTATAGACCTTACAGGCCAGATTGAAAGCGAGGTTTAATAGTCCTGAAAGGACGACACATACTAGCATAGTCCGCAAGGGCTATGGTTAACAGACAATGTAATTGAGGGCTGGAAGTCCGGCACATCTATATGGTACTTATCCGATGAATATTGACATATCGCTTATATTCATCGGATAAGTAGCAGGTATAAAAAAAGAGGATTTTCATCCCCCCTAAACTAATATCACTCGTCGTCCGACTGATAGCCATCAATTCTATTTAGTCAGGCGACGAGTATTATGTGAAAAACTCTTAAAGCGCTACCTTATAAAGATCAATATAAGAAGTTTTAAAGGTCATTTTTACCTTCTCTAACTGATCCTGCAGGTCGTAATAAACGCTTAGCTGAGCGTAATATTCCAACAGTGAGATATAGCCTTCTTCAAGAGAAAGCATCAAGTGATTTAGCACTTTACCTTCAGGCAGATTATTGCTTAAAGACTGTACCAGGTCGGCATTATAGCTGGCCGTTTGATACAGTTTCTCAAACTGTAATGCTGCTTTCAGACGCATATCGTCTTCATTGCTTTCAGCATATATCTTTTCGAGTTTCGCTTGTTTAACCGTGTTTTTATTCTCCCACAAAGGAATGGTTACACCAAGCGATGGTCCGTTCATTGTGAAGGCATTGTTCTTCTCCTGACGGTAACCCACCATTAGCTTAGGTAATGATTGGCTCCTTTTAACACCAATATTTACATCGCTGATCTTTGATTGATAAGCTGCCTCAATAACGGCCGCATCAGAGTTAACCCATAAATCCTTTAGCTGAGTCTTTGCTTCATTACTCTTATCTAAAGACAGGTGAACAGATGCCAACTCACTTAATAAGTTGCTTTGAGCATTCATATCACCAACAAACAAAGCCAAGTCTTGCGAAACTGAATTAAGCTCTACCATCCAATTATCAAGCCTACTTTGTACCAAAGCACTTTCCATTTCTGCTTTACTCAACTCAATGGCTGTGATATCACCGTTCTCAAAACGTTTTTGCATCAATTCTTTCACATCTTGCGACTGTTGGGCACGTTTCTTCGCCATGTCCGACATTTTTAGTGCATAAGCATAATTGGTAAAGGCTTTGTATGCTTCGGCCAGAATATTTTGTCGATAAACACGGTATTCACCTTCGAGACGTTCAATTTCCAACTTCGATCCCTTACGCTTTTGAGTGTAAACAGTAGGAAAGTCAAACTGCTGTGTTACCTCAATCTCCTCGTTGTAATTATCTCCATCTGATATTCTTACATAATTAACCTGGGGATTGGACGGATTTAAGTTGGTTTTAGCCCCTACTTTAGTTGCTTCAATCTGATCCTGATAGGCCTTTAGCGTAGTACTGTTTTGCTCCACCAGTTCAATAAACCTTGAATCTATCGGATTATTTATCTGGGCTTCACTCCTTACAAACAAGAATAAGCCCAATACAAATATCATCCATGTATATTTACGTTTCATACTAATCCAGTTTAAAGGTTTCATTTATTACAGGTTTCATACCTTTCGCATCCAGATATTTCTCTCGTATCATAAACACAATCGGCAACACGAATAAATTCAGTAAAGTGGATGATAATAAACCTCCCAGAATTACAATTGCCATCGGGCTTTGAATTTCGTTACCGGCCGCTTCAGAAGCCATGGCCATTGGAATCAGTGCCAATGCAGCTGTAAGCGCTGTCATCAAAATAGGAACCAGTCGATCGGTTGACCCTGTCAGTACAGCTTCAAAATAACCAATTCCCTCAGCTTTTAAGGCATTGTATCGCGATACCAAAAGAATTCCGTTTCGGGTGGCAATACCAAACAGGGTAATAAAGCCAATGATCGCAGGAATATTCATTTCTCCTGATGTCAGCCAGATGGCAAAAATACCACCGATCAAGGCCAGGGGTAGGTTCAATAGAATGATAGCTGTAGTCGCTGTATTTCTGAACTCCTGATATAATAACATGAAAATGATCAGAATCGCAAGAATGGACGCTATCCATAGTGTTTTAGAGGCTTTCTCCTCACTTTCGAACTGGCCTCCATACTCGATGGTATAACCTTCCGGAAACTGAACCTTACTTTTAATTTGCTCCTGAATATCCAACACTACGCTCCGTACATCACGTCCGGCCACGTTGGATGACACCACCAGTTTACGCCTCACATTTTCGCGATTAATAACATTAGGTCCTGATGTAGAATTCACTTCTGCCACATATCCTAAAGGCACAGATTCTCCATTAGCTGTGGTCATCCGCAGATTCTTAATATCTTCTATTGAGCGGCGCTTATCTTCCTTAAATCTTACTACCAGATCAAACATGCGCTCATTCTCAAATACTGAACCAACAATTGAACCGCCAATTCCTGTTTCGACAAAACGGTTAAACTGATCCATGGTGATACCATAATTATTCAGCATAATTTCTTTGGGAATGATCTTCACTTGTGGTGTATTCACCAACTGCTCAACAGCAATATCTACAGCTCCTTCCACATCAACAATAGCAGTTTTCACTTCTTCACCAAGCTGATGCAAGCGTTCAACATCAGGGCCAAATAGTTTAAGTGCAATAACTGCTCTCGTACCCGACATCATATGATTTATCCGGTGACTAAGCGGTTGCCCCAGTTCATAAACAACCCCCGGAATAGTGTTTAATTTATCCCTGACTGCTTCAAGAAAATCTTCTTTATCACGATCACCTAAATCATAAGGTGCATCAAACTCCATCTGGTTCAGGCTGGCACTGTGTTCTGCCAGTTCGGCTCTACCTAACCGACCTTCTACCACTTCAATTTCATCAAAAGAAAGCAGAGCATTTTCCAGTTCACGCATGGTTCGCTGAGCATCTTTATAAGATACTTCGGGTAGCGTGGTTGCAATTATGGTAAAGCTGCCTTCGTTAAATTCAGGGAGGAAACTACGACCAAATGTCCCCATCAACAACAGTGATCCTGTTAACAATATAGCCACAGATGCCAATATCAGACGCTTATATCGCATCGATTTGCTTAATATCCAACTATACCATTCTTTCAATTTCCGTTCGACCACACTTCCTTTCGCATGTTTCTGAAGCAATTTCTTATCTGTCAGCAAGTAGGCTTCAAGCACATTTGTCAGGGTCATGGCAATTAGTAATGATGCAAATAAAGAAATGATGTAAGTTAACCCCAAAGGTTTTAGCATTCTGCCTTCCATCCCACTCAGGAAAAACAGTGGAATAAATGCTGCTATAATAATGAAAGTGGCATTCACAATGGACGAGCGTATCTCAAGTGACGCTGTATAAATTACTTTTATAGGATTTTGACGTTGATCATCCGGCAGCAAGGAGTTCTCTCGCAAGCGCTTGTATACGTTTTCCAGATCAACAATGGCATCATCCACCAGTGAACCTATGGAAATGGCCATACCTCCTAAAACCATGGTATTAATGCCATAACCCATCAGCTTAAGCGTAATTACCGCAATTAATAATGAAACCGGTATGGAGATAAGAGAGATAAAGGTAACCCTGAAGTTCATCAAAAATATAAACAGAATGATGGCCACAAAGATTCCACCTTCCATTAAGGCCCTTCCTACATTACCAACGGCTGCTTCAATAAAACGCTTCTGCTTAAATATTTCGCGGTTAATCTTAATGTGCGAAGGAATGTTCTTTTCGATATCATCCAAAGCCACATCAATTTTATCCGTTAAATCCAGGGTATTAACATTCGGTTGTTTGGTAATCAACATTACTACAGCATTCTTACCTCCATACGTTGCTCCACCAATAGTTGGTGCCGAAGCTGTTTTAACATCTGCAATATGACTGAACTTAATCGGTTCACCATCCTCCAGTCCTACAACCCTGTTTTTGATTTTCTCAACATCAGCTGTGCGGGCCATCCCTCTCACAACATAGCGGTTGCCGTTACCCTCAATAAAATCACCGGATACATTGTTATTCCCTTCCTTTAATATATCCATCACCTCGGTAATACCTACATCGTAGTAGGCCAGTTTATCGGGATCGATTAGTACCTGATATTGTTTCTTCTCTTCGCTATAGACAGTTACCTGGGCAACACCGTCTACGGCCAATAAGCGGGTTCTTATGTTCCAATCAACAACCGATCGTAAATCCATGTTGGAAATGGAATCAGATGTCAATGCCAGAATATAAACCTCCCCCATAATGGATGATTGGGGCATCAGTGTTGGGCTTCCTACACCATCGGGTAGCATATCGGCTACCGTTTGTAACTTTTCAGTTACCACCTGACGGGCATTATATACATCCATGTCCCAGTCAAACTCTACCCAAACAATTGAGAATCCTTGGGCCGATGAAGATCGAACTCTCCGAATCCCTGTTGAACCATTTACTGCTGTTTCAATAGGGAAGGTAATAAGTCGCTCCACCTCTTCCGGCGCCATACCACGGGCTTCGGTCATTACAACAACTGTAGGCGCTGTCAGATCCGGAAAGACATCTGTATCCATGTTGGAAGCTGTGTATACCCCGCCAATTGTCAGCAAGATGGTTGCAACCAACACAAATAGGCGGTTCTCCAGCGAGAACTTTATAATGTTTTTAACCATACTCTAATTTTTTTGTTAGTGTGTATGCTCTGGTATTTCACCACTTGATGCAGCTTGTTTTACCCTGTAGGCACCTTTTGTTACCACCACATCACCAGGTTGAATGCCTTCCTTGATCTCTACTTCTTTACCATTTCGGCTGCCAATCAACACTTCCTGCCGTGTATAGTTTTCACCTTCTAATTCAACGTACACCCAATAGTTTCCTTCATTTTCCAGCAAAGCTGATTCAGGAATAACAACTGACTTGTTATCGTTGGCTGCCTTGCATAAGACCGAAATACTTGCAAAAGAATTTGGTATTAACTCGGCATTGGCAGGCAGGTTAAAATAATAGGGTATATATGGCGATTTACCTGCTGCCAGTTTATTCCCGTAAAGCGGAACACCCCCCATTTCACTCACCTTTAAGGCATCATTTGTACTCATGTACTCGGGTACAAAGTTAGCATCTATAACCTGTGGCAAACGAGCTGATTCATGCTTCGGGAAATCAGCCTTCAATAAAAATGATTGTCCGACTGTTACCTCTGCTATGACATCTCCACTGCTCACATAATCGCCATTTCGCACATTTAAGACGGAGATAATACCATCGCGTGGACTAACAATTGAAAGCACTTTACGTGGATTAAACTCTCCTTTGCTATTGAAATCACCAAAGGTCAGCATTTTTGCTTTTGCACTTTGGTAATCGGCTTTAATCCGACTGAATTCCTTCTTTGAAATTGACTGGCTTTCAATCAGACGGGAAGCTATGTTATAACGTGCTTCAATATCTTTATACTCGGCCAAAGTTGTCTTATAAGCAATCTCACGGCTATTTTCCAGATCCTTTCCGCTAATTCCGGCAATTGACTGACCTTTCTGCACTTTTTTACCTGCAACTGTGTTATTGTTTAATTTGATAACTCCATTACTGTGAGAGATGATACTTATCCGACTATCAACAGCTGGTAAAATTTCGCCGGATGTATGAATTACATCTTCAAACGGTTTTAACTCAGCCTGGACTACACCAAATTCACCTACCCATGCCTGTTCCTTTAAAAACACAATATCGGGCTCCAGTTCTTCCGGTGCATTTTCTTCCGCGTCATGAGCAGAAGCGTAAACCTGCGAGTGTTTAAATGTAAATGGATATTCATTACCCGCATATCGTAATACAGCTCTTAACTGTCCTTTAGTGGCTGAGTTTGGTTTATAATTAAGAATAAATATACCATTTCGCAGTACTTTGGTTGCTCTGTCAACTTCCTGACCATTATAATATAGAATGGCAGTTGCATCCGAAATGGGCTTATAATTTATCAGGTTGGTAAAATGAGCTATAAACCTTGATGTTTCTCCTTTTACCAACAATGGATATTCAGCGAATATCTCGACACCGTCCGTAATCTGGCTGAATTTTACGGCCGGTATCTCATGATCGTGACCATGGTCGTCCTGTGCTTTCATCTTAGCAGAAGTAAAAAGATGAAACACCACTATTAGTAATATAAACTTGTTCATGATACTATGTTTTAATGGAGAGAGGAATGGGCAAGTAATGACTATCCCTTGTCCTCTCTCCTTTTTGCAAACTATTAGCGTTAATTAATCAACTCGTATTGACCTTTAACCCGTAGCTTAACCGTTACATCTTTCGACGTATGGTTTTTAAAATACCAACCATGCTTTCCGTGAAATGGCGCTAAAAGCGTTCCTGCCATATTATTGGAATAGGCGATTGTATAACTTTGATACCAGCCTTTAGTCGTTAAAGGATCACCATGGAAATCATGAAACAGGGTGACATCTTCGCTATTCCATTCATATTTGATCTGCCCATGTTTTTTGATCTTCACTTTGTACTCAAGTCCTCTGCCGGCAGGAACAGTAATCTCCAACTCGTCGTTTCTTTCACTGTATTGTTCTTTTGGAGCAGGATCATTTACTTCGGCAGGTATTTCCTGTTTCAGTATGTATTCACTTTCTATATCACCAGCAAGTGTTATAACACGGCGTTGTAATACCTCTTTTGGCTCAGCCTTAACTTCAACTGACTCCACTGTTTCGCCGCTTTGAACTTCATACAGCTTATTTAATCCAAGTAGTTTACCTGTTCCAAGCGGATCAATTCCAAACTCAGCTGGCATTACGGCTGCAATTACAAGGAATGTTCCTACTACAAATGATATTATAAATAATTTAATGATTGTTTTTGTTTCAAGTGTATTTTGATTCATGATGATGTTTTTAAAGATTAGTAAAGTAACCTGTCATTTGGAAGCCAAACAGTAGAAATCCGGCTGCCATTAAGATGGTATTTGTTAATGTGGCAAAGCGCCGGAAACTATTATAGCGTCGCCATAAACTGATAATGCTTACTACGAACAGCAATGCTACAAACTGACCAATTTCAACGCCCAGATTAAAGCCTAAGAGGTTGGCCAGCAAACCGTCAGCACTGAATTCAAATTCCTGCAGTTTGGTTGCCAGGCCGAAACCATGGAACAAACCAAAGATCAATACAGATAATTTTGTATTGGGTTGCTTGCCAAATATTTGTTTAAAACCACCAAGGTTATCAAATCCTTTATATACAATTGAAAGGGCAATAATGGCATCAATCAAAAATGCATTCATTTGAATATTAGCCAATACTCCCAACAAGAGCGTTATACTATGACCTAAAGTAAAGAAACTTACATAGGTCAATATCTCTTTGGGTCGATACAAAAAGAAAATAACACCAACCAGAAATAATAGATGATCGTAGCCTGTGATCATATGTTCGGCTCCAATATACAGGAACGGGCCAAAGGCCACACCTTCGTTACCAATCAAAAATGCCTGCGTGTCACCATCAACACCATGTGCTAATAACTGCATTGTAAATGCACTACTGATCAGTAATAACAGTAATGAAATAATTTTTTTTAACATGATTAAATGTGGATTAATTATCTGAATTAACAGTTAGACTATTAAAAAATCAACTACTTACGCGAATCAACAGTTAAAAATAAAGACATAATGTGTCGCACTTTCAGTGCTTTATCTTATTACTAAACGTCGCAGGATTTCATCCTGCGCTATTATGTACAGGCCTTTCAGGCCAAATTGAGAGCGATGTATAATTATCCTGAAAGGACAACACGTGTTAGCATAGTCCGTAAGGGCTATGGTTAACAGGCAACGTAATAGAGGGCTGGAAGTCCGGCACATCTATACATCTCACGCTCTTTTTCAACCGTTGATAATATATCAAATTCCAAATGGTATCAGATAGATAGTAGTTTGAGCTGCTTCTTTATTTCGCAACCCTGATTAAGCTCTGGATGGAGGGCCACGAAGTGAATGGGGATCACCTCGCCATTTTTCAGGCTTTAAAAGCGACTCAATAATTGGATAGGAACACTCATCACTTATATTTAAGTCGAATGAGTAATATAAGGTCGTCAATAAAACAGCGCTTAATTCAAAGTTTTCTGTTTTATTACGCAACTCTTCCTGATGTGATTGATGAATATGAGGTATATGATGATGTTCTTCATCTGCAACTTGATCATCAACTTCCTGAATAAGCTCAACATCATGGTGATGTTCATGATGATGATCGTGAACATGAGCATAAACTTCATCAACATGCTCATTCACCAATTCCAACTGGTGTAACTTATGGTCATTTTCATGGTGGTGCGAAAATAAATTATGCAGTAATAAGGTCGCATAAACCATAGCCAGCATAAGAGATATGTACTTTCGCATTCTACCCATGCTGCAATATTATAAAAATAAATGACTAATCTTGGTTAATGCTATGTTAATTTAGGTGAATGTAAAAAGTCATATTAAGTAATCAGGTCTGTTTAATGACGTATTTCCACTTGGATTAGTATCTGATTGATTGCTAATTTCTTTGTTAGTGTCCAGTGCACCAAGGCAATTGTATTTAACTGCTTTAACCACCTCCCCATTTCGTGGTACTCCTCCTTCAAAAGGAGGAGAATGGCGAAAACCCGTCCCCTCCTGAATTTTAGGAGGGGTGCCGACAGGCGGGGTGTATATTTATTTTTAAATGCGATTGCCGCGCATTGTGCACAGTGCACTGAGCTCAATAAACGGTTATTCTTCGGGTTGGTTCCATTATGCTAACCCTCTGAATCTCCTTAAAAAGGGAGACTTGAAATGCACTTATTTCCACCTTGCAAATCCCAACTATTCATATGTGGTAAACTAATTTCATGTCCTTCGTCCGCACTTTTGAGGAGCATCATTGTCTGGGCGGTTTTTGGCTCAACAGTTTTGCGGAGTACAATTATGTGGACAGATATTGACTCCACACTTTTGCGATGCATCATTATGAGAGTAGATATTAATTGCTCAGTTTTGTGGAGTGTCATTATGTGATCGTATTTTGACTCAACACTTTTGCGGAGCACCATTATGTGGACTGGTTTTGGCTCCATACTTTTGCGAATCATCATTATGGGATCAGATTATGACTCCGCAGTTTTGCGGAATGGTAATATGAGGTCATTTTATAACTACTCAATTCTGTGGAGCGCTATTAAGGGGGCGAATTATGACACTACATTTTTGTTGGGTGTCATCGGGTAAGTTTGGTATAATCGGATAAAAACAAAAGCCGTTTCTCAATATGAAAAACGGCTTTGCTAATTATTCTAATATCTTCTTAAATGATCATTCCTGCTGCAACAGTTTCGTTGGTGGCTTCATCAACAAGGATTATGCTACCTGTAATTCGGTTGCGACTGTATGAATCGAAAAATAAAGGCTTGGTCGAACGAATCTTAATACGTGCGATATCATTCATGCCAACTTCTTTATCTTCTGTATTTTTCTCTAGCGTATTGATATTCATCTTATATTGAATATCGGTTACCATACAACGGGCATCTGATGATGTATGTTTAACCACATACTTACCGCGCGGCATTAGCTTACGCTCGTTAAACCAACATACCATGGCTTCAATATCCTGACTGTTTTTAGGCTCAGAACCGTTATTCTTTTTAATCAGCATATCGCCACGACTGATGTCAATCTCATCCTCCAGTGTGATGGAAACGGATTGCGGCGCAAAACCAACTTCTAAAGGCTCTTCCATCATGTCGATGGTTTTTACCTTTGAGCTAAATCCGCTTGGCAATACTCCCACTTCATCTCCTACTTTGATGGCTCCACTGGCAATACGTCCGGCATATCCACGGTAATCAGGCCAATCTGCCGATTGTGGACGAATCACATACTGAACAGGGAAACGGAAATCTTCGTGGTTAATATCGCTGCTGATATGGATCTTTTCC
Organism: Carboxylicivirga sp.; assembly: GCF_982718395.1. Taxonomy (NCBI): domain Bacteria; kingdom Pseudomonadati; phylum Bacteroidota; class Bacteroidia; order Marinilabiliales; family Marinilabiliaceae; genus Carboxylicivirga; species Carboxylicivirga sp. The sequence goes on along the minus strand of NZ_CEXQWX010000002.1, from coordinate 103,292 downwards.
AACAAATACATTAAAGTTGGGCCATCGTACCAATTCATTGTTTCTGATCGCTCAACCACGTTATCACCTTTTAAGGCGCTGATTGGTACAAAGCGAATATCTTTAACTGACAGCTTTGATGATACAGCATCAATATCAGACTTAATTTTTTCAAATGTCTCCTGGTTGTAATCAACCAAATCCATTTTGTTGATACAGAAAATCACATGAGGAATCTGTAACAAGGATGCAATATAAGCATGACGCAAGGTCTGCTCTAATACACCATGACGGGCATCTACCAAAATCAGAGCTACGTTAGCCGTACTGGCTCCTGTTACCATGTTACGGGTATACTGAATGTGCCCTGGTGTATCGGCAATAATAAATTTACGCTTAGGAGTCGCAAAATAACGATAGGCCACATCGATGGTGATGCCCTGCTCACGCTCCGAACGCAAACCATCTGTCAATAAAGCTAAATTTACTTCTTCATGCCCCGAACGCTCACTAACGCGCTCAATGGCTTCCATCTGATCTTCAAAGATGGCTTTACTATCGTATAACAAACGACCAATTAATGTACTTTTACCATCATCAACACTTCCTGCAGTGGTGAAGCGTAAAAGCTCCATATCTAGATATCCTGATTCTTTTCCGGACATATTATTGAATTTTCAGATTTAACAAAGTTTAGAAATAGCCTTCACGCTTACGGTCTTCCATAGCCGACTCGGAACGTTTATCATCAGCTCGTCCGCCACGTTCAGTAGTTCTTGTCGATGCAACCTCGTGAATAATATCTTCAAGTGTATTGGCTGTTGAAAGTGTTAAACCGGTACATGTTACATCACCGATAGTACGACAACGCACATCAAGGGTCTCTACCTCTTCATTATCCTTTAGTTGCATAAATGGTAGTTTAGCCAACCAAACCCCATCGCGGTTAAATACTTCGCGCTTGTGAGTAAAATAAAGACTTGGCAACTCAATTTGTTCCATGTAGATGTATTGCCACACGTCCATTTCAGTCCAGTTGCTGATTGGGAACACACGGAAGTGCTCGCCCATATTTTTACGACCATTGAAAATATTCCAAAGCTCTGGTCTTTGATTTTTTGGGTCCCATTGTCCAAACTCATCACGGTGCGAGAAGAAGCGTTCTTTGGCACGGGCTTTTTCCTCATCACGACGTCCACCACCCATAGCCGCATCAAACTTATGTCCTTCAATCGCATCTAAAAGTGTTGTTGTTTGCAGTTTATTACGACTGGCATTTACTCCTTTTTCTTCAACCACTCGTCCCTGATCAATTGAATCCTGAACCAATGCCACAATACACTTGGTTCCTGTTTCTTCCATCACTCGATCTCTGTATTCCAATGCTTCAGGAAAGTTATGCCCTGTGTCGATGTGCATTAACGGGAATGGCACCTTAGCCGGCCAGAAAGCTTTTCGAGCCAAATGAAACATCACAATTGAGTCTTTTCCTCCTGAGAATAACATCACAGGATTTTCAAATTGTGCTGCAACCTCTCGAATAACATAGATAGACTCTGCTTCCAGTTCCTTAAGGTGATTTATTCGGTATTGATCCATGATAAATTGATTTGTCCTACAATATAACTTGGCTGACGAATTGTCCACTGCCATCTTTTACAAAAACGTCGCCAAATTTAACGATTAATACAAGACTATGAAAATTTTGAGTGCAGTGCTTTTATGGAAATTAAGCCTACAAAAAAAGGGTGCTTTGAGCACCCTTTCTATGTTTTAGTATTTTGTTTCAAGGTCGCCTATGTCGAAACTCTTATTGTATTGAGTCATGGCTCTTAAACTCATTCCAACATTCGAGAATCCTCCGTCGTGGAATAAGTTCTGCATGGTAACCTTTCTCGTCAGGTCGGAGAACATGGTAATACAATAGTCGGCACAATCAGCAGCATCTGCATTTCCAAGCGGTGACATACGGTCTGAGAAGTCGATAAGGCCATCAATACCTTTTACTCCACTACCGGCAGTTGTAACCGTTGGCGACTGTGAAATTGTGTTTACACGCACTTTGCGTTCGCGACCATAGATATAACCAAAACTACGAGCAATTGACTCTAAAAGCGCTTTAGCATCTGCCATATCGTTGTATCCGTAAAGGGTACGTTGTGCTGCAATATAACTTAAACCAAGAACTGAGCCCCACTCACTGACTGCGTCCTTTTTAAAAGCTATCTGTAGCATTTTGTGAAATGAAATAGCCGAAATATCTAAAGTCTTGTTTAGATAGTTGTAATCTAAATCATGATAAACCCTCTTTTTACGAACGTTTAAAGACATACCAATAGAGTGAAGAACAAAATCTACTTTTCCTCCAAGCACTTCCATTGATTTATCAAAAACATTCTCAAGGTCGGCCACACTTGTTGCGTCGGCCGGAATGATTTCTGCTTCACATTTTTTACCTAACTCAACCACTTCGCCCATACGGCAAGCAACCGGTGTATTAGATAGTGTAAAACGTGCACCTTCTTCGTAAGCTCTTTCAGCTACTTTCCATGCGATAGACATGTCGTTAAGGGCTCCAAAAATAATTCCTCTTTTTCCTTTTAAAAGATCAAATCCCATATCAATTTAATTTTGAGCGCACAAATATACTGCATATGTTGTACAACACAAGTTTCAATGTTAATATTCTATACCTAACCTATTACAACAAGTTTGTTGCGAAAAGGTTTTTCAAGCTGTAATTATCTGATTAGTTATTCAATAAGGCACGTGCATTCTCAATGGCTGCATCCGATAATGTTGAGCCACTCAACATTTTAGCAACCTCTACAACTCTGTCTTCATGAGTCAGTTTTCTAATATTTGAGATAGTTTTGTCTGCTTCATCCGTTTTAAATACCTTAAAATGATGATCTCCTTTAACTGTTATCTGGGGTAAATGTGTTATACTGATTACTTGCATTGATGTGCCCATTTGTTCCATAATGCGTCCCATCTGATCGGCTACTTCGCCCGATACTCCCGTATCAATTTCATCAAATATAATAGTTGGTAACCCTTTTGATGATGAAAGAAGTGATTTGATGGATAACATCACGCGGGATATTTCTCCACCAGATGCCACTTTATTAATCGGTGCAGGCTGGCCTCCTTTATTTCCGGCAAATAGAAACTCAATTTCATCCTTGCCACTTTTGGTAAACTCTTCGCTAAGCCGATGTTCAATGACAAAGTTGGCATGCGGAATTCCTAAATTCTTCAAGTTATCTTCTATACTGGCCTTAACCGGCTTAAAGACATCTTTCCTTGATTTGGTAATTTTACGACAGATTTGTTCCAACTGCTTTTTCAGTTTTTCCAACTCTGTTTTTTTGATATTCAGTTCTTCATCGAAGAAATTGACTTTATCTATTTTGCCTTGCAGGTCTTCTTTTAAAACAATCAATGCTTCAACGGTGTCAAGGCGATGCTTTTGCTGTAAGTCGTATATCTGATTTAGTCGATCCTGTACCTGTAGTATTAACTCAGGGTTATAATCCAGATCTTCAGCTCGTGTTTCAATATCATCAGCCAAATCTTTCAAATCAATCCGAGCTGATTCGATTCGTGTGATTAGCTCACCCCCATCTGGTAAATAACTCGAAATCCGTTCCAATTTATTAACTGAGTCTGTCAACAAATCCAAAACCGGCGAAGGTTCCTGACTCAGGTTATTTACCACATCTACCAGGTTGGTTTTAATTTCCTCGGCATGTGATAATTGCTCTAATGATTGCTCCAGTTCAGTCTGCTCTCCTTCTTTCAGGTTAGCATTATTTAATTGTTCGAACTGAAATTGCATATAATCCAAATCTGCTTTCTGTTTTGCATTATTGGCAATCATCTCATCAATCTCCTTCTGCAGGGATTTATAAGTCTGATATTTGCTTTCGTACTCTTCTAATGTTGATTTATTTTTGGCCATCGTATCGATCACCATCATATGAAAACCATTGTCATCGAGCAATAAGTTTTGATGTTGAGAATGCACATCAATCAGTTGCGCACTTATACTCTTTAAAAAGCTAAGATTAACCGGCGTATCATTCACAAAGGCTCTTGATTTACCGGAAGGTAGCAATTCACGGCGAATAATGGTTACATCGTCATAATCTACATCACTCTCTTCAAAAAAGTTTACCAAGCCGTAATTACCAATGTAAAACTCCCCTTCTACAATACACTTTTGCTCTTTATTAAGCAATGCGCCCGTATCGCTTCGCTGTCCTAATATGAGAGATAGTGCACCAAGCAACACCGATTTACCAGCTCCTGTTTCACCTGTGATTACAGATAAACCGCTATCAAAAGCGACTTCTACCTTATCAATTAAGGCATAATTTGAGATAGATAATGACTTAAGCATATTATTTAGATGATAATATCTTTTCGTATTTCTTATTGTTGGCCGGATCTACTTCCTGTAAAAGCTCAACAACCCGTCCTTTTTCCATGGAAAAGGATTCTTCAAATATCTTCACTAGCTCATCTGACTTAGCCGTAAAGAATACTTGCGTAAAAAATGAACTCGGACGTTGACGGTGTACCTTGCGAGTCAACTCCAATGCCTTTGTAATTTCAGCACGCCCTTCTTCAACTTTATCGCTCATCCGATCTAAACCCTTACGATGATATTGATACATGCATTGACGCAAAGGACGATGGTGTTCATTCAATATATTTTCAATTAACCAGTAACGATTTCTCTGATTCTCAAACGACTTCCAGCCACCTTCTCTGGCAGTTTGTGCCCTGTTCACAATTTGTTCTGCTTCCTGAAAATAAGCTGTTCCTCCATTGTTTTTATAAGAATCATAATCCAGCCCTAAAATAACATTCGCATAATAAGCTAAAACAGCTACCAGATTTGAATCAAAGTTATTCGGGTTGTACACCAAAGGCTCAAACTCTACGTATTTAAACTGAAAATCCTGATCCTGATGATTAAACAGCACGGTGTAATAACTTGAATTATAAACCGGACGTCGCGCCTGTATCTGAATTGATCCCTTAAATTCATCTATGGAAAGAACTTCTGCAACATTAATCATGATATTGCAATCAATACGTTCCTCTGGTGCAAACTTATCATCTGTCCATTTCTGGTTATTCATAAACTCCATAATGGCCGTTTGAAGGGTTTCGAATACCTTTTTATTCGATCCCTGCACCTGCGGACTTACTACCTGAACAGCACATTGAAATTCCTGAGCACTACTATGCCAGCCCAGAAGTATAAAGATTGTAATGATCAGATATCTCATAGCATTTATTCGTTACAGATTTGAAAGTTTAGCAACCAATTCATCAACAACATCTTTGGCTACTTCAGCTTTAGACTTTAACGCAAATTCGTTGATTTTATTTTGATTATCCAAAATGGTAATCTTATTGGTATCCGTATTAAACCCTGCTCCTTCGTCTTTCAGGCTATTTAAAACAACAAAGTCAAGGTTCTTTTTGCTGAGTTTTTTTTGAGCGTTTTCAATAGCATTTTCAGTTTCCAGAGCAAAACCAACTAAAACTTGTTTTTCACTCTTTTGTGTTCCTAAGGAAGCAGCAATATCTTCATTTGCTTCCAACTCAATTGAAAGATTGTCCTCAGTCCTTTTTATTTTTTCATTCGCTTTTAAAGATGGTCGATAATCAGCAACTGCAGCAGTCATTATAGCAGCATCCATCATCGGAAAACAAGAAATACATTCTTTGTACATTTCCTGTGCACTCACAACGTTAATCCGGTTAATTCCATTATGATTCACATCCAATTGAGTAGGACCACTCACCAATGTTACTTCAGCACCTCTGTCGGCCAACTCCTCAGCGATAGCATACCCCATCTTACCTGAGGAATAATTACCAATAAATCTAACTGGATCAATTTTTTCATGAGTAGGGCCAGCAGATACCAGTACCTTTATCCCTGCCAGATCGTTATTATTTTCAGAGAAAAACTCTTTTAAACTGGCAACAATCTCTTCAGGTTCAGCCATTCTCCCCTTACCAACCAATCCACTTGCCAATTCTCCTGCATTGGGTTCGATCAAATGATTGCCATAAGATCGTAAAGTATCCATGTTACGCTGCGTAGAAGGATGTTGATACATATCCAGATCCATGGTCGGGGCCACAAACACTGGACATCGTGCTGAAAGGTAAGTTGTGATCAATAAATTATCGGCCACTCCGTTTGCCATTTTACCCATCGTATTTGCAGTAGCAGGTGCAACAATCATTGCATCAGCCCACAAGCCACTATCTACATGGCTATTCCACTCTCCATTTTCAGGATTAAAAAATTCAACTAAAATGGGACGTTTTGATAAGGTAGCCATTGTCAAAGGTGTGATAAACTGCTTAGCCAGTTTGGTCATGATCACCTGCACCTCTGCTCCTTCTTTAACCAGCAACCTTGTCAGCTGTGCACATTTATAGGCTGCTATCCCACCTGAGATTCCAAGAATAAACTTTTTTCCTTTAAGCATAGTTCAAAAATAAAAAAAGATAAAAGAGAATACACCATCCTCCTTTACCTTTTATATTTTAACAACTGAAAGCTTTATAAGCTAATCAGTATGTACCAAACTAATAATATTAGTCTTGTTTCTCTTCTTTATCAGGATTGCGATGATACACATTCCCTTCAACAAACTCCTGTGTAGCAATACACACAGGCTTAGGTAAACGCTCATAAAATCGTGAAATTTCAATCTGCTCACGATTTTCAAAAACCTCTTCTAAATTATCAGTGTAAGAGGCAAACTCCTGCAGCTTTTTATTCAGCTCCTCCTTCATCTCTGAACTAATCTGATTAGCTCTCTTACCCATAACCACGATTGATTCGTAGATATTACCGGTTGGTTCAGACAATTCGTTTTTGTCCCAGGTAATGGTTGAAACCGGTGCGTTTGTTTTTTTGTAGTCGATTGACATATGATAACTTTTAATTTACTGCAATTTCGTTGTTATATATTTTCAGCATATTGTCTGTATCTTCAAAAATACGATCTGCCTTTTTGCGAAATTTTCCTTCCGGAAACTCATTAATGAACGAATAATATTCATCCATAGTATCTCTAACACGCTCTTCCTTCTTTTCCTCAATACTATTAACAGCCTGAATGTACTTAGATTCCAAAATCAGGAATGACAGTTCTTCGCGATATTTGGTATCAGGAAAGTCTCTCAAGCTATTTTGAGCAGCGATAACAGCTGACATATAATTATTACCTAAATAGTCGCCCAAATTATAATAAAGTTTCGCATTTAAGTAAGATTTGTAAACCAACTTATCACGCAATTCATCCATCAGACGTGTCGACTCCTCAACACGAGCACTATTGGGGTACATATTAATAAACAGCTGAAATTCCTGAATTGCCTCTTCAGTTGTGGTTTGATCCAATCGAGGTTTCGGCGAACGCATGTAGTAACAATATGCACTCATATACTGGCATTCTTCCGCATAATCTCCAGCCGGAAAGTTCTTGACATACTCGCGGTAATAATGTCCTGATGTTAAAAAGTCATTGAGTCCATATAAGCAGTTTGCATAAACGTAGTTGATTTCCTCTGCTTTATCTGTACCACGGTATATATTAACTAACTGCCCTAATAAAGTTGCTGCACGCGTGTAATCTTCCTTTTCATAGTAGCTCATTGCTTCCGTATACCATAATTCATAGTCCTGGCTTTTAAGTAGTTTTTGATACTTACTACAACCAGTGCCTACGATAGCTAATAAGGTCGTTACAAACAATAAGTGCTTCAACTTCATATATTTGATCTTAACTGTAAATGTTACATTAATTAAAAACAGCCCTACTTGAAGACTGTTTTTACATCATGCAAAGATAATCTTTCGTATCAAACCTCACAAGCCCCAATTTGATATATTCAACATGCACAAATAATTGCATCTATTAACGTCCGTTTTTTTTCAACAAAAAACATGTCAATCGCGCATATAATGACAAAGGAAATATCACGTAAAAAACAATTACCACATATACCCGATAACCAGCTAAAACACCCATTTTCATTAAGAAAACGGGACTCAATCCTTTTTTAATAAGGTTTCTTTCAAAAAGATAAGATAAAACATTACATTTGCAGCGAAAATTTTAAAAGCTCAGTATAGTGGATATTTTCGATAAAATAAAAGAACATATGGGCCCTTTGGGTCAGTATGGTAAGGAAGCACACGGTTACTTCATGTTCCCAAAGCTGGAAGGCGAAATCAGCCCAAAAATGAAATTCCGTGGAAAAGAAGTACTTACATGGAGTTTAAACAATTACCTTGGATTAGCTAATCATCCTGCAGTACGTAAAGCAGATGCTGATGCAGCAATAGATTACGGTATGGCTTATCCTATGGGTGCTCGTATGATGTCAGGTCAGACAAGCAAACACGAAGAATTAGAATCTAAACTTGCTGAATTTGTTGGTAAAGAAGATGCTTACCTTCTTAACTTCGGTTATCAGGGAATGGTATCTATCATTGATACTCTAGTTAGCCGCAACGATGTTATTGTATACGATTCTGAATCGCATGCCTGCATCATGGACGGTATCTTCCTACACAAAGCAAAAGGTGGTAAAAGCTTCGTATTTGCTCATAACGAAATGGACAAATGCGAGAAAATGCTTCAGTTTGCTACCAAGCGTGTGAAAGAAACCGGTGGTGGTATCTTAGTAATTACCGAAGGTGTATTTGGGATGGCAGGTGACCTTGGTAACTTAAAAGATATTGTTAAGCTTAAAGAAAAGTATAATTTCCGCATTTTAGTTGATGATGCACACGGTTTTGGTACAATGGGTAAAACTGGTGCCGGTGTTGCTGAGCACTATGGTGTAGTTGACCAAATTGATGTGGTATTCAACACTTTTGCCAAGTCAATGGCAGGTATTGGTGGTTTTGTTGCTGGCACTGAGGAAGTAGTTAACTACCTTCGTTATAATATGCGTTCTCAGATTTTTGCTAAGTCGTTACCAATGCCAATGGTAATGGGAGCTCTTAAGCGTCTTGAGATGTTACGTGACGAGCCTGAGCACAAAGCCAACCTTTGGAAAGTTGTTGAAAGATTACAAACTGGACTTAAAGATGCAGGCTTTAACCTTGGTAAAACTGAGTCTCCGGTAACTCCTGTTTTCTTAGAAGGAAATGTGGCTGAAGCAACTCAGTTAACTATGGACTTGCGCGAAAACTACAATATCTTCTGTTCGATTGTAGTTTATCCGGTAATTCCAAAAGATCAGATTATGCTTCGTATTATTCCTACTGCAGTTCACACTATGGAAGATGTAGACTATACGATTAAAGCATTCCGCGAAGTACAAGAAAAATTAAAAGACGGTAAATACAAGAGCGATAAAATCGCAAGTGTTATTTAATCGTTTTTAAATGAACATATAAAAAGGGTAGCCAAGTTATGGTTACCCTTTTCTTTTGGATTATAAATAAACTCAACACTAATATTTAAATCTCAATAATAAACTGACAATCAGTAAACCTAAGCTTATATATTTTAATTCAATCCAACGATCAAAAACTAAACTTAAATCTGCCAGCTTTAATTGATCTGCATTTCTGCCCGATTCATTTTTTTTAGATATCACCCATCCTTTCAATCGGTAATTGTTACAATCATTCAGTAATACGTCTTTATAATCACTAACTGTATTGAAAAAACGCACTTTGGCTTCAATTCCTATTTCATTTTGAATATTTGGATTTTCATTATTAGCCAACAGCTTGACAGCAAAAGGCAACCTGTAATATTTACCTGAATCATCCTCAGCTTCAAACAAGGCTCGATCTTCACCTATTCGCATAGAAAGCTTATAGTAATCACGTTGAGCCATCACTGTCGAATAACAGAACAAAAGCAATGCTACAACTACTAAAACGCCAGACCAATCCTTCTTAAACTCAGCCAAACTCTTACCAATATAGGCACCGACAACAATTGACAAAAACACAGATAAAAATAAAGCTGGTGTCTCGAACAAGCTTATAGGAATAACACCTGCTGCTCTCTCTGGCCATATAAAAATGTGCAATGCCAAAACAAACAAAACACTGCCAGCAGCCGTTACAAATGAACCATCGGTAATCCTTTTTATAAAACCTGAATCGGAAATAATTCCAATGCAAAGGCCAAGAGTTGATAGTATTAATAGAAAATACAAATTCTGAGGCCACACAAGTCTCACTAATCCAATAGTTCCGATAATTGGATTTAATAAGTAACCAATCAACAATATTCCTAAGGAAATAAGAACCCCATTCGAAAATCTTCTCTGTTTCGATACTACATCCATATTAATGAGTTTCGTGATAACCGTTAACAATGCTCTTATAATTAGAGAAGAAAGACGCTCCCATTGTAGCAAAATATAAATGAATTATTAAAAATATACTAGCCAGGAAACCGGCACTTGCATGCACCAAAGCAGTTAACAAAGTTCCTCCTATTCCAAAAAAGTTATCAATAATAACCTCGGGAAACATCAATGGCAAACCAGTTATAATTAAAACAGGAAGCAAAATAAACAGAACTACCACATAGGTTACCTGCTGCAAAGGATTAAACTTAGCTTCTTCTAATGTCGGAAATGGAGGCTTTTCACCTTTAAATACTCCAAAAGTATAAAACTTCATCTGAATAATCAGGCGTTGAAGTAAGCCTTTGAATTCTATTTTGTAGTGCTTTCTATTGGAAGAAAAACTAAAAATAAACAGAAAGCAAAGATAAAGTACTATCAATCCTACTCCAGCTATGTTATGACTTGTTACTGCCAAATTAAATGGCAATAAAGGAACATCCGGATTTGAATATTGCATACTAAGACCGGATATTAACAATACGAGAAAAAACACAGCATTTAATGCATGCCAGATCCTGACCCAAATCGGGTACAAATATAATTTACCACTCATTTTATTTCTTTTTAATCAGAGTAAGACGCAAGGTCAAGTGAACTAATAAGCCTAAAACAATCAGTCCAAATAAACCAATACTAACATAGTTTAATGTTCGATTTCTATTGGCACCAATAATATAGCCTTCATTTAAAATTACAGCATTTACGAAACCTGATTCCGCACGATTTTCTCTAGCACGGTGTGCGTATAAAGACTCCATTAAAACTGAATTTGCACTATGGCATTCAACACAGTTTTTAAGCGCCTCTTCTTTCGGAAGAATATTATGAGCAACTAAAATATCCGCCTGAACTTTTGTATGACAATCAATACACCTGACTTTATCAAAATGACGACCTTGCTTAGGCAACCACGCATGTACTTCTGCCATATTTTTTGGCTCTTCGTCAGATGTCAATCCATATTTAAACTTATTATCATGGCAGCTTAAGCACATATTATTGCTGATGCTGACCACCTCTACAATTGGTTTATCTTCACGAAGAGCCAACTCATATCCATGCGGATTGTGGCACATCCAGCAATTAAATCGCTCATCAGAAGCCTTGTAATGGACGCTTTCCATAAAGGACTCTTCAATTCCTTCAAAGTTGAATTTTGCGAAAGTTTCATCTCCACCATGACAGTCCATACATTTATACTTCTCTTCGAGACGCAACTCTCCGCTATGAGGAAATGTTTCATACTCCATTGAATGGCAATCAATACATGCAAACATTTTATGCACTGAAGTATGTAGTTTCACACTGTCAATATGGTGAAAAGGGTTGAGCGGCTTTCGATCAACTTGATCGGTCCACTCGTTATGATATTCGTAAAAAACCTGACCGTGGCATTTTAAACATTGACTGTTGTCAGCAACATCCTGTGCTTTTAACAACACATTAAGTGCAATAAAGCAAATAACAATGCCGATTTTTAGTATTAGTCTTTTTATAACCATTGTATTAAACACTATAGAATAAAACAAAAAACTGCCAGCAAAAAGTTTTAACCTTTTGTGCGGGCAGTTTTATAAATAATGGCGATTTCTTTACTTTTTAAGTGTACGGATGTACGTCACTATTGCCCAACGATCCTCATCATCAGGAATTTTCTTTTCGAAATTTGGCATTTCATCGCGCCCAATAAAAGACTGATAGTATATTACACCATCCTTTTGTGCCTGAAATTCTGCTGATGTAAAATCACCCAAATCTGCATCTATACTTCTTGCTTTTGGGCCATCACCTTTCCCCATATTGCCGTGACATGATTTACAATGACGGGAGTAATTCATTTTCCCAACCTTGATCATTTCAGCATCATCAGCTGCCTGAGGGTTTTTCATACTTTGGTATTTAGCCGGTATGTCCCAAGGCTTCTTTTCATGAACAAAAGACATCAACACAAAGCTTAACATCACCAATGTACAGCTTATTAATACAGACATTTTAACCTTTCTCATAATATCAGTTTTTACGAATTATAATCTAGAAATTCCACAATCGCGTAATATTAAATCCAAATCGGATACTTTCACTATCAAACTCACTTAAGTTATGCATATATAACTCTTGAGGCAATATTCCCATACCATTTGTTATAAATATTTGGAATGCATGCGTACTGGTTGACACCTCATAACCAATTGAAAAATGCGGTTTTGGGTGATTAGTGAAAGATGTATGTTGAGAAATACCTTCAATTTTTAACGGTACTCCTAACTCAAGTGTCAATGATGATTGTGGACTAAATTTAATACGGCCTCCAAACCCCAGACCAATTTTATCGTTATCCAGTAAGCTATCCACTGCGTTGTAGTGAGTAAAATTAGCGCTTGCCTGAACAGATAACCAATCGTTTACTTTTCGTCCTACGATTATCTCTGAAAAGTAAGACATTCTATCCGAAAATTCATAATTCACTCCAAAGTCCTCATCTGCCCGTCCATCAATTGCAGCATTACCATATAAAGTTAAACTGACTGGAATCGTATTCTCACGTGTTTGTTGAAATGGGGTATATTTTGCCTGAAAGTCCTGATATTTCTTCTGACTATTTGTACCGTAGCCTACCACCAGGTTATCCAAAATTGAATAGTTAAATCCAATACGAATGTTTGCACCGGGAGCCATGATACCAAAAACATCACTAATTCCGTTTTCAACAGGTCCAAAGCGGTGACTAATCACCATCTCTAACGTGTTTTTATATTGTGTAACGCTTGTTTGGTGGTTAACCAAGGTTCCGGATTCCCACGGAGATCTTACCGGTTTATCAACTTTCTTTTCTGCTTGTTCTTCTTCCTGGGCCAATGCAAAGTGACCAGAAAACAGAACTAAAACAATAAGATATATAAGTTTTTTCATTACAATCGTTTTTAGTTATTCTCTGCTCCCTGATCGATCCAGGTTGTAATTATTAATTTCTGATTTCCAACATAGGTATAGCTTGAGTGTAAACCTGATGATCCGGGCACCGTCACTATCTTACTATTTTCTGAATTATCTAAATCCAGTAAATTGTTATTCATCAGTGATTGGTAAGCTTCACCTTGCTTCAGGCTAAATAATCCGCTCCCATTGTGACAATTTGTACAATTTTGTGTAGTCCAGATAGGCTCAACTTCAGCCGAGAAACTAATTGGTTCCTCCGGATCAATCGGATCTCCTGTATCTGGTGTTATGTATTTATAGTCGCAGCTCGTTGCAAATACTGCCAACAGTATTACAGAAGCTAATATTAATTGAATTGCTTTCATATGACCTATTTAGTGAGTTAAACAAAAAACTGAATGGCTATGCTCTATATAGCCATTCAAGTGATTTTATTAATTAGTACCTAAATAAGTTCTGGCAGCATTAATCAATTTCTGAGTATATTCCCAATTATGGATTCCATAACTATGATCATTCTTAACAAGTGCAAAATTCCAGTATGCTGCTAATTGCTGGTGAGTCCATGTTCCACCAATTAGGTGACCTTCTGCATCAGCTATACCTGCATCAATCAAATCAGTATGCAAGTCTTCCAATAATATTTTATTTGCTGCCATTATACCTGGTAAATCTATATTTTTGCCTCTATCTGTATGACACTCATTGCAGTGTGAAAACACAGGTTCACCATCCAAATCAGCTATCTTAAAGGAGTGTCCACCTACATATTCGCCATAGTTCCCTGTCATCGGATTGCTATAATCCTCACCAAATGACGACATGTGACAATTTTTACAACTATGTGGTCCACTTATTTCTGATGGAACTGTCGGATCAGTTGTGCCAATATACCCACCAACTCCACCAAAAATTGCACCTTGCGCACCATAGTGAGGTCCCCAGTGAGCGGCGGCACCTGCTGATATCTCAATTGTTCCATCTTGTGAAGGATCTGGTTGGCTATCTCCCCTGTGACGTGGCTGATGGCATTTCACACATGTATTACTTGATTCTCCTGCGTCAACAGATAATTCAGCAAATACATTATTCTCATTTTCATTAAGATAAAGATCTACTTCATTTGTATAATAAAAAGCATAATCTTCACGTGTATAACTTGTATGAATCTGGTGACATGTATGGCAAGACATTGCGGTGGCTTCTGGATGCAATCCACCATAATTAGAATCATCTTTAATAGCTTCCTGAAAACCATTATGTGAGTGACACATCGAACATGAACCTCCTGCATAATTAGCATATCCTACATGCTCCGCTCCGCCAATAAAGTGTGTTGAATGCTCAAATTGAGCTGTAAAAAGCTTTAATGTATCATTATCTGCATCTGTATGGCACTGGATACAACCAGTAGTACCATCAATACCATTTGTGCCATCTAAACCATCTGAACCATCAGATCCCGGAGGGCCTTGTGGACCTTCCTTTGTACAGCTGGCAAAAACTACTGCCATAGCCACGACTAGTAACCAAATAATTTGTTTTAATTTTTTCATAACGAATGGACTTAATGAACTATGATTTTTTCTTAATAAAATTCTTTTAACAATTTTAAACATTCCAATCAAGAATCACACAATGTAAATTATACATCTATTAATTGACACAAATCAATATAACACACGCATCTATCTGAATATCTACACTATACAATTATCATTTCCAATAAACATGTACGTCTCTATTTATATTCAATCCAACTAAACAAAAGAAACAATCGTCAACAAATTACAACCCAATCACATAACTCTTGAAGTCTTAATGAAGTGAATTTATCATTTGCAGAATAAATAATTTATCTATAATTTCATTACCTACAATCCTTTTAGTTATTAAAGTACTAATATGACGAATAAGTTAGTTGACATTACAGGATGTGAAATGTGTCACATTAAATTCCAGGGCTTTGATACATTAAGTAAAGATGAACTATTAGCTTTTAAGCAATCTCATTGCAAGGTTGTATACC
Source organism: Carboxylicivirga sp. (assembly GCF_982718395.1). NCBI lineage: Bacteria > Pseudomonadati > Bacteroidota > Bacteroidia > Marinilabiliales > Marinilabiliaceae > Carboxylicivirga > Carboxylicivirga sp. The sequence continues at coordinate 87,919 of NZ_CEXQWX010000002.1, read as the reverse complement.
AAAAAGGTGAAACGATCATTAAAGAGGGAACTCGGTGCAATAATATTATTTGCATTAGAAAGGGATTTGCTAAACTATTCATTAAAGGACTTGAGAATAAAAACATCATCATTAAAATTTTAAAAGAGGGAGATTTTATTGTAAGTCCAGGGTTATTTACTGATAATTTAAATCACTTCTCTGTTTCTGCTATTACTGAAATGGAAACATGTTTGATAAGCTCAGAAGCTTTTACCAAAGCATTTCGACGCAACAACTTATTTGCTGAACAGATTCTTAAACTTAACCATCAAATCACAAATAATCTTTATAGTCAATTAATTAATTTTTCCCATAAAAAAATGACGGGAAGGGTGGCCAATACAATTCTTTATTTATCTGAAATATATAATGCCAGACGGTTTTATACAACATTGAGCAGACAAGATATCGCTGATTTATCAAGTGTATCTAAAGAAAGTCTAATAAGAGTATTAAAGGACTTTAAAGAGAGTGGTATCATTAAAATTGAAGGTAACCACATTGAAATACATGCTATGTCGACCCTTCATAACATTAGCAGGGTTGGTTAACCTCATTCAACAAAGAGTTATTTTTAAACAAGTCAAGTCTGCACTAATCTACTCAAATCTGTGGGTAGCATTTTCTGTTGCTACACTTACTTGTGTTGCTGCAATTCATCTCAATTGGTGGAATATCAGATCATTTCTATTCAACTTTTGCATTGCTTATACCGGTTATAATTATATCTATTGGTCTGTTTACTTCTTATCACCTGAAAAAATAAAAGTTCGCCGTTGTAGTTGGATGAAGAAGCATCAGTCAGTGGTCATAAGCAGCAGCCTTATAACTGCGCTGGCAGCTATATTAATATTTTTGAAATCAACAAATATTAATCATTTTGCATTAATTACTTTCATATGCCTATCGGTAACATATGTGATACCTGGTAAAGGAAACAGAGGTATCCGGTTTATACCTTTTCTTAAAATTCTGATAATAGCTATTTCCATGACCCTACTAATTACCATATACATACCGCTCGAAATATTATCTGACAATAAAATCTTATTTATTGCACTATTTGCTTTCATCGTTGCATATACCATCCCTTTTGATATCAGGGATTTAAAATCAGATCCTAAACAACTCAAAACAATCCCGCAGCTAATCGGCACAAGCCATTCTGTGCGGTTGTCACAAACCATTGTAATAGTGGTTATCTCAATATTGAGTTTTAAATCGAATAATGCCTTGATTTATGTAGCCAATTTACTGTTTGGTATTCTCTCTCTAATAGCATTTGAGAAGGTCAAGCACAACAGTAATCGCGACTACATTAATTTCTATATTGAAGGTTTACCTGTTTGGTGGCTGATTCTATTACTTCTTCCCGCATTGGTTTAAAATGCAAATTCAAGTCCTAACTTGAAAGCCCAGTTATCGATAGCATCGGGCAATTTATAGGCACCATAGCGATAATGAACTGATAGTCCATATTGAAAAATAAAGTTTGAAAACAGGTTTTTAAAATACACACCTGATTCATAATACCCTTTACTAAAGTCTTTAATTCCAACTGGGGCATTACCAAAAGCAACATTGGTACTTAAAATGATTTCCGGTTTGATACGATTTTCGGTATTCAAACCTAGTGGAATTCCATGAGACAGGTATAATGCTCCGAACTCGTTGGCTGCAAATTCATTCAAACGCATCGTACCAAATGTATAGGGAACAAAAATTGTGAAAGATTTGTAACTACCCAAAGCGCTATACAACAAAGTAGAAGAGTATTCTCCACTTAAATAACCACCTTCAAGCCGAAGCGTAGTATACATGGAATTAGGATAATTAAATTGCTTATGTATTCTGGCTTCGTAACGCTCATAGTCCATTTTCTCATTGGTTTCCATACGGCCAAATCCAGCATTAACCCATACAACGGGCCATTTGGTTCCATTCGATATCTTTCCCAATGGTGAATTGGTAAAAGTTTCTTTCTGCGCCCATTTTAATTTTAGCTTAGTCTCTTTTTGTTCAAAGGATGCTGCCACATCTGTATTATCAGAAAAATGATATGGTCGTAGCGGGGTTACATCCTGATTGGAATATTCAAGACCAGCTTTCAAGTATTTCAGAAATCGAAATTCAACTCCTGTTGTATATCCTTGACTCATATCCATAGTCTCAGTCAGAAACCGGCTAAAGCGCTCACTCGACATAGGTCTCACACCATCAATAAACTCAATGTCTCCGGTTGCCATCACATCATCCTGATATTTAACAAATGCCTTGTGTTCTTTATTTTCAAATGGCGTAATAGCAAGTTCGAGTCCATATTTACTTGCTTTATCACTAAAGCCATAAGTGTAATAACCTCCCGTCGAGAACTTATCAGACAGGCGCGGACTCGTATAAATACCAAGTCCTAACTTCAAGCCTTCATAATCGTTATAATCGATTAATTTAGACATATCAAGCTGTAGTTTCCCCATGGGAAGATATCCTTTAATCATTGAAATCTGTGTCTTGATTAAGGCATCCAAATGGTTTTTACGCCCGATACTATCCAGAAAACGATAGGTCAAAGAGTCTTTGGCTGTTAATGGTTCATATCTGAAAGTTGCCACATCATTCATCTTATCTGATTCCGAAATTCCTTCTAAAATAACATTATCGAAATCTTTGGCATCAAAATCCGGTTCCGTATTAATGGCCGTTATATAACTTTTCCCTTTACCTATTATAGGGAAAGGGAGTCTGCGAGCCGCTCCAAGCTTTCCAAACTGTAAACTACTTTCCAATTGCTTTGGAAACCATAACCCATTATCTGACAGTTGATACTTCTGGCGGACAAATAAACGCATACCGTTATCAATACCAGTGGTTGTGGCCGAAACAGTTTTAATGGCCATGGTATTACCATCTATATGAAATGTACCTGTTAGCCCCCGGAAGCTCTTATCCGGTTTTGGTCGATATGAAATGTAAAACACAGAATCTCCGTTGGCTTCTTTAATGGTTTCCTCCAGAATAAATTGATATGATGACAACCCTACCTTAGAGGCCGGATTAAGGTATTGGAAGCCTAAAAGCTTAATGGAATTATCGTAAAAAGAAAAAGGTTGAAGCATGGCAGGAAAGGATGCCAAAAACGGATCTTTCAAACCGCTTACCCGGCCAGATATAACTTTTTCTTTACCAATCCCTTTCTTCCAATGTTTTTTCTCTGAAACCGATTCGAACAGAAATAAATAACTATCACTTTTTAAACCAAGCGAATCTTTTAACTCGTTTATCTCTTCCGTGCTTAAATCAACCGGATAGTCAAAATCAAGCGTCATCTTATGATACATGATACAGCTAAACGGCTGGTAGTTATCTGTATTGTGTTTGCTTTTCTCAGCCACTACCTTGCGCATAATGGCTACTGCCGGATTTTCAGTTGGCAGTACATTAACCGTTGGTAAGCTATATTTAAGTGGACGCAGGTATATTTTATTATTCTTTAAAACCTCATCAACAGAAACCTGCCTGGATTCATAGCCCAAACAACTGATGGTTAACTCACTTATCGATACATTAGTCCTGATTTCAAAACGACCGTCAATATCCGTTACAGTTCCTGCCCCCTCGCTGTATACCACATTTACAAACGCAATTGGCTGCTTTGTTTTCTCATCAAGAACCTTTCCTTTATACACCTGACTGTAAGCCGAGGGGCACATCAGAAAAATTAATAGTATTATCAGTGGTAAAACGCGTTGATTCATCGGTTGTTGAGTTATGTTTGATTACAACACCGAAATTATAAAAAAACCTTGGTGTAACCTTAATTCGGCAGCTGGAATTTTACAGCCCTCTGATAGCGCGAATTTGTGATGAAAATAGTTTCAGGTATTTGGGTGAATAAAAACACATGGTAACCCAGCTATTTCAGGACAAGCCTGAAAAGGTTGTTAAATGAGAATTGGGTTCCTTTCTTACTCACCAGCTGATATTTACATAATGCTAATAGTCGGCAGGTGAGGTCAAGAACGTTTCTATTGGTATCACAGGTGATGCTCATGGTGCCGAGAACGCTTCTTCAAGTCGTTCGGACGTATCTCAAGGTGATTCGAATGCATCTCTTGTTCTCGCGGACGATGCTCGTGGTTCCGAGGATGCTTCTTCAGGTTGTTCAAACGCATATCAGAGTGATTCGAACGCATCTGTTGTCGTTGCGAACAATGCTCATGGTTCCGGGTATGCGTCTTCGGGTCATTAGGATACAAGTCAGAGTAATTAGAACGCATCTATTGTTGTCATGAATGATGCCCATGGTTCCGAGAACACTTCCCGGGAAAAGAAAAACTATAGATGCTACATTTTTTCAGGGCAAGTCTGAAGAAAAGTTACTAAGTGAGAATTGGGTTCCTTTCCTACTCACCAGCTGACATTTACACACCACTAATAGTCAGCAGGTGAGATCGGGAACGTTACGGTCGTGACTACGAAGTGCTAAAGTCGTATAGAATACGAATCGTCCGACTAAATTGATTTGATGTCTATTAGTCGGACGAGGATATGTTCATTTGGAATTTTATTTTAGCATGCCTGCTTTTAAGCGAGTAATTTCCTTGGCCGATAAATAGCGCCATTTGCCTCTTGGTATGGTCTTTTTGGTTAAGCCGGCAAAGTAAACTCGGTCAAGTTTCATCACTTTATACCCCAGATGTTCAAACATGCGACGTACAATGCGGTTTCGTCCTGAATGTATTTCAAGACCTACCTGTGTCTTATCATCTTTCTCTACAAAACTGATGGCATCGGCGTGTATAGGGCCATCTTCAAGGGTAATGCCCTGAGCCAATTGATCAAGGTGACTGGCGAATACAGGCTTATCGGTAAATACGTGGTAAATCTTTTTAGCATTATACTTCGGATGTGTCAACATCTTTGTTAACTCTCCGTCGTTGGTCAACAACAACAATCCGGTTGTTTGCTTATCCAGCCGTCCAACGGGATAAATTCTTTGTTCGCAAGCATCCTCAACCAAATCCATTACTGTTTTCTTAGCATGCTTATCTTCTACCGTCGTCACAAAACCTTTTGGTTTATTTAACAGCACATATACTTTTTCTTCCGGATCGAGTTTTGTGCCCTTATAATGCACATCATCCTTTAAACCTACAGCGGTACCCAATTGTGTTACAACCTTACCATTCACGGTTATTTCACCTTTTTCAATCAGTTTATCCGCATCACGCCGGCTGCATACACCTGCATTAGAAATGTATTTATTAAGCCGTATCTTACTTTCTTCTTTTGGTCCGGCTGCCTGCTCTTTGGTTTTAACCGGTTTCTTTCGCAAAAAATCAGGAATCTCACCTTCCTGCTTTTTGTTACGTCCCGGTCTTTTATTCTCAAATCGGTTGGAATCCTTTTTAAAACGACCTTTATCACCGTGTATATTTCGTTCTCTGCTCATCTTCTGTTCTCTCTGATTTAAGCCACAATCAATTGCAGGCTATTTTTGAATCTGCAAAGTTGATAAAAAAGCGTCGAAAAAAAGCTTATTCATCGAAAAAAAGCAGTTCGAAAGCTATTGAATAAATATCCATAATGCGAATGAATCACTTCGAAACCTTTCGTAAGTATCTGCCTTATCTAAATTGACAATTAAAAATGTTTCGTAAGAAAAAGTTGGGTTTTTAAAAAATATAAGCGAATTTTGCCTACTTATCTAAAACTAATTTTCCTATGACATTAATAAAATCCATTTCTGGAATAAGGGGAACTATTGGAGGCCAGACCGGAGAAGGTTTATCTCCACTTGATGTTGTTAAATTTTCAGCGGCTTATGGTCAATGGGCCAAGAACAGGCACTCAGGCCGCATTAAGGTGGTGGTTGGACGCGATGCCAGAATTTCTGGTGAGATGGTTAACCGCTTAGTTATCGGAAGCCTGCAAGGTTTAGGAATCGATGTTGTTAATATAGGTTTAGCTACTACGCCTACTACTGAAATAGCAGTAACTAACGAAAAGGCTCATGGTGGTATTATCCTCACAGCAAGTCACAACCCAAAACAATGGAATGCACTTAAGCTTTTAAACGAAAAGGGTGAGTTTTTATCTGCTGCCGATGGTGCTGAAGTATTGAAAATTGCGGAAGATGAGAGCTTCATTTTTGCAGAAGTTGATGATTTAGGACAGGTCTCGGAAGATGATTCGTATACCGATTTCCATGTACAACATGTGCTTGATTTGGAAATGGTAGATGTTGAAGCTATTAAAAAGGCCAATTTTACTGTTGCTATTGACTGTGTGAATAGTGTTGGTGGTATTGCATTACCAGCTCTTTTGAAGGCTTTGGGTGTTAATAACGTTGTTGAACTGTATTGCGAACCAAACGGCCATTTCCCACATAATCCTGAGCCACTACCTGAAAACCTGACTGAGATTTCGAAAGTGATTAAGGAACAAAAGGCTGACCTTGGTTTTGTAGTTGATCCTGACGTGGACCGATTGGCCATTGTCAATGAAGATGGTTCTATGTTTGGTGAAGAATATACGCTTGTAGCGGTGGCCGATTACTTGTTAAAACACAAAAAAGGTAACACTGTATCAAACCTTTCGTCGTCAAGAGCATTAGCTGATGTAACCAATGGTCATGGCGGCTCTTACCAACCGGCTGCTGTTGGAGAGGTTAATGTGGTGGCAAAAATGAAAGAAACCAATGCTGTAATCGGTGGTGAAGGAAATGGTGGTGTTATTTACCCTGAAAGTCATTACGGACGAGATGCTTTAGTAGGGATCGGTTTATTCCTGACGCATCTGGCTAAATCGGGCTTAAAATGCGCTGAACTGAGAGCTCAGTACCCTGAATACCATATTTCGAAAAATAAGATTGAATTGACACCTGAAATTGACGTGGATGGTATATTAGAAAGCATTGAGCAGAAATATCAGAATGAAAATATCAACACGATTGACGGTTTGAAGATTGATTTCCCTGAAAAATGGGTTCAGTTACGCAAATCCAATACCGAACCAATCGTACGTATATATGCCGAAGGTCAATCAATGACTGCTGCTGATGAGCTGGCTCAAACGATTATTGAGGATATAAAGGCTCTTATTTAATACAATGCCAAAACAATTTGGTGAAGATATTAAAGGCCGTCTCAAAAAGTAAATTGAGACGGCCTTTATATTTTATCACTAGTGTATGTAAGGAGATTTTCACAAAAAAGCCGGCTCGAATTAGAATTGAGCCGGCTTTTTATTTTCAATTATTTACTTACTTATTCACAAATATCTTTTGCTCAAATTGGTTCTTATCACCAATTATTTTTACCACATAGATACCTGGTTTAAGATTTAGATCTTTCGTATAATCTTCGGCTTTAAATTCATCGTTTTCAACCATCCGGCCTTTAAGGGTATAAAGCATCACCTGCTTCTCACCTATCCAACCACAATTTACTATAAGGGTTGACTTATTCTGAATATAAACCTGTACTTTATCTTGTTCTTCATCGGTTCCATCACCGATATCTGTCGGTACTTCGGTTTTTCCAAAATGCAATACGAAACGATCGTTATTTTCTACTTCTTCAGCTGTAAAGGCGTATTCTGAATTAGCATCCAACGGTACTTTAACGCCTACTGCTTTGTCTTCCAATTCAAAATCGTACTGATCAGTTAAAGTATTTATGCCTTCAATCCGGATGGTGTGATTGCCTTCTTTAGATTTTATACCCAATTGCACTGTCTTATCCTGCATTTCTTTTGGCACTACATTAATAACGGCTTTATTACCATCTACCATCGAATAGATGTAAGAAAGGTCATTTCCATCTACAAATCGCTGTTCGGAATCCATTCGCGTATAGATCATCTTACCGTTCTCACGAAGGGCAATTACCGCTTCGTCTTCAAGTCTACCATTACTTAGCTTAATACGCAAAACATCACTGTCTGTATTAGGTGCTGATTTCAATGTTACTTTATTCACATCGTGGATTCGATTACCTTCACGCATATATACCAACTGACCTGCTTTGCCATCATCTGTTTTTACATAAAAAGACTGAGATGGAGCAACAATACCGTTTGTAAATGTTTCCGGAGATGCTAAACCAGAAATAGTATTAAATGTTTCAAATGTCTTATCACTGTTTCTGGTTGAAACCGTTACATACACCGTTCCTGTTGTGTGTTCAAAATCGGCACCTGCTCTGGTTTGCTTTGGTAATTTATAGTACGAAGCATATGGGTTTGCTATAATCTGCCATCCATCCTGAAGTTGGCGCTGATAAACCGCATTATCGTTTAACTCACCTACATGAGTCACTTCTGCACCCGTATCCCTGACTTTAAACAGGAAGCCTTTCAATTCGTTTTGTGCAGCCAGATCATAGGTACCTGCATTGGCAGATACTTTATAGTAGCTATCACCATCCTGATAGTCGTACATGGCATAATCGTTAACCGGACGCAGTGCTTCATAGCTGGTCATAACGGCATTACTAATGGCATGCCCTATAAACCACCAACGAAGGTTATCGTAGGTCCATTTTATCGAAACGTCGCCATTGACTGTTCCATTTGTAATTAAGGAAGATGGATTGGCATTGGTATTTTCTACATATAATCGATCATTTGTGATTAAGGTTCCGTTTACCGTTAACTGTGAACCCGGCTGCATGGTTAATCCTGAGCTATGGTCGATGGTTAAATCATTCACCTGGGCAACAAGTGCGTCATTAGGAATAAATGGCGCATTTCCTGCATCATTCAGTGTAATGTTCGTGCCTGCTGACGGCAGTACTCCACCTTGCCAGTTGGCTGTATTAAACCAGTCGCCATCAGATCCTGTTCCTAACCAGGTATAGGCTGGTATAGATATCGAACCGAATGTAAAGTAGTTACCTTCTGCTGCAAATTCATTGTAACTTATTCTTGATGCCGACTCAACGGTACCAGCACTATTATCACCTGCCGGTGTATCAATAGAAACCTCATTCCAGTCTGAAGTGGATTTCCATTCAACCACTCTAAAGTTGGCATCTGGTGTTACACCACTCAGGTTATCCCATCTCAGCTTTACCTTCGCCTGTCCTGAAGCCGGTCCCTGGATACGCCAGTATTCGTTCTGACTAACAAACTGAACGTCGCCGGCAACACTGGTTGGGTCTTTACTCTCGTTAGCAGGACTGTTATTAAAGTACTCTGCTATCCAGTAATCGGCACCTGAGGTTATAGTACTACTGATTAAAACATCACCTAAGCGGTCGGCGTCTCCAACCGGGAAGCTAAAACTATCGCCATTATTAACCAGTTTGGTAAGTGGTCCCTGGACGTATGAAGTTGCTCCCCCACCAATTATTGCTGAAGCTAAATTACTTTTAACAACCAGGTTTTTATCGTTATTGTTGAAGATAATACCACTCGACAAGTTCAGGTAATTATCGATGTCAACATCAATATTAATGGCAACACCATTTGTGTTGTTAATCTCAAAATAATCAATCCCATTTGTTCCGGTAAGTGCAGATGTCCCTCTTATTGACTGCAAAGAGGTACCGCTAAATACAACCCTCGCACCATTATCACCCGAATCAAATGCACCGGCGTCAAAAATGAAATCTTTTTTAAGAATTAAGTTTTTGTCATTATTGTTGACTACTGAAGCTCCATTAATCTGCAGATCACCTAATATGGTGAGGTTATGGTTTGGTAACCTTCGTTCATTGGTTCCTGCAAAAATCAAGTTATTTACACTGGTTAAGTCTCCCAGCATACTATAATCTGTAGAGCCGGTATATTCCAGTGTTCCTCCCGATGATGATATAAAGCTATCATAAACACCAGCAGGCATAACACCTGTTTCGGCTGAAAACTTACCAGTTCCATCAACATCACCTAAGCGATGAGCATAAGTGCTTCCAATAGCAAGTGTACCATTAATGGTGGTTTGGTATGATGATACTGCATCTGCCGTAACCGAAACATTTGTACCTACGTCTACAATAACAATTGATCCGCGAGGTCCGCCAGCCGGCACTGCACCTCCGGCCGTTGGATAAGTATCCCAGGTTGATGCCTGATTCCAAGGTCCATCTGTAATTGATATATAGGTTGGCACTCTGTCTGGAATTGCCGGATCAACACCTGCCGTATAATCACCAGTAATTTCCGAGCTTGTTATAGTTGTTGTCAAATCAAACACCAACTCTTTATTTCCCTGATCAATCGTACCAAGATCTTTATTCCAATCTCCTGAACCATCAGCTAATAATCTGGCTGTTATATAGTCATCAATTGTATTAGCACCACTAACATTAACATCACCAGCATCGTACTTCATACGAATTTCGCCAGTAAATCCGGTTATATCTTCCGATTTCAGTATCCAGTGGTAATCCAATACATTGGCAGGATCGATGGCACTTGGGTGATATTCATCTGCAGCTTTCACTGTAATGTAACCAGTTGATGAAGTGTTCGAATCAATCCGAATTGTAACAGGTGTATACTTTCCACCTGATCCCATTGGATAAACAAATGTTTTTGGTGTAGTATTAAAGTATTTTCTTACACCATTGTCGGTAAACGAAATATTCGTTTGGATCATATTGGATGCAGAGAAAGGATTAACCGCTTCAATGGTACTTCCTGAATTAAGCATCAGTAAGTTCTTGTCAATGTTAAATACTCCATCTTCTAACCTTAAATTCTTCTTAATGGTTAGTTGGTTACCTAACGGTACATCTACACCAGCACTGTTGTTTATGGTTAAAACATCGAATATACCTGAACCAGACAAGGTTTGTGCAATAGTTCCATTGACAACAATACCTTTCCCGCTTGTATTTTGATGCTCTCCGTCGAAGCTTATATTTCGCTGTATCTCTATTTGGTTGCCATTATCGGTTAATGTTCCGCCGGCAAAAACCAAATTGTTATCTATATCCAGATTAGCACCTGATGCATGTAACACCAATTCGTGGGTTCCGCTTTTTTCAAGGTCAAAGAAGTTAACATCTCCCGAAATAGTCTGTCTTGAGGCCCCATTTAAGTACGTTGTGTTACTATTATGGGTAAATGTTCCGTTATTAACAAAGTTACCTCCAACACTCAGGTCTAATCCGGCTGCATCAAACTCTGCCAGTGCATCAATTTGGAATGCTCCACTTAAAGATAATCCTTTAACACTAAGGCTGGCTATTGGATTGTTGTTACTAGAATTATCAACAGTCAGGTTGGCTAAACCTATTGAAGAATTAATACCTAAAATCTGGCTCGCATTTGTGGAAGTACCACCAATCATTATCGTAGATGCCGAACCAACGCTTGATGTTTCAGGGTCGAGTAATAAAGCTGCTACTGTTGGTGTTGTCTGTGCATTTTCAATGTATAAACTTCCACCGGCATGAGTGAAGTTACTACCTGAACCGAGTATTTCAAATACACCTCTATTATTCACAGTGGCAGATCCTGTACCAATTCGAACGGTTCCTGCTGTCTGATTATAACCTAAGACTCCTACATCTGAAACAGTTCCTCTTCGAACCTGTCCTCCAACAATTAAGTTACCGCCTGCAACTTCAATTAAGGCATTACCTGATGCTGAATAGATAATCGGATTATCTCCTCCATCCATATCAAGTGTTCCTCCTTCTATTCGAAGTAATCCATCCAATTCTATTCCTGAGTTACCTTCTGCATTAACTAATCCATTTTTAATGATCAAGGCAGATGTAGATGGAAGGTTAAAGTGTGCATTACCTGTCGTCAGGTCAATGTCAATACCTGCATTATCAAGAATAAGAGTACCACTTGTTAATTCCAGTGCTTTAGGATCACCATCGGTGGCTCCATTCAAATTAAAATCACTAACAAAATTAGCTGTTACTGATTGATCAACACCTTTATTGACAACAATACGATATAAATCAGCTGTTGAGGTAGCATCTTCTACATCGAAGGTCATATTTTCGGATCCTTCCAAATAAAGCGTGACGTGTTCTGCAGAGTTCGAGGTCCACAAATCTAATCCATCACCAGATTCTGTTTGTGAAATATGCCTGTTCACCCTCAGTTGATGATCTAACATAGCACCACCTGTTCCTCGAACCTGTATTGTATTATTACTATTATCCATAATGATGTCTCGCCCGATTGTTACCGTGCGCGCTGTTCCTGTATTTTGGTATGCTAATTCAGCACCTCCTCCACTTGAACCGCGCATAAACATGAAAAAGTCACGACCAATCGTTAAATCGCCATCTGCATCATTTGTTAATAGAATATTTGCATCACCTAATACCTCAAGATTTCCATTTGTAACTATATTCTTTGTGAAACTAACATCTCTATCATAACTTCCCCAACCAGGTGAGGCAACTAATAAATTAGGTAACTCATCTGGTGTATTAGTTAATTCTCTTACATTACCCGAACCTGGGTCTGAAAACTCATAAAGAACATATGAACTATCGTTAGCAGCAAATTCGCCTAAGTCCATTGTACTCATATCTGGATCACTGTGCCGGTTCCAGAACATTCCTTCACCCCTTACCATTTCAGCTGAGAGCTGACCTGTACCATTGATACAGATCGCAGGTCGGAATTGGAAATTATAGCGGTAAGCACGCGGAACCGGATTACCGCTATCATCTGTCATCTGATCAAATACAATCTCCGCACAAGTAATGTCATCGCCGCTATCTACACAAACACCATGCGGCAGTCCATAACTGGATGATAGGGAAGCCTGGTCGTCCCATGGTATCCATCCAATAACAGCAACATCTCCATTGCCAGGTATATCACCAGCCTCTGCCTGACGGCTATCATGCTTACCATAAGATGCATTCGCACCAAATGTCCAGGATGAATTCTCATCCCACTTGGCCTGGTAAGCGTCACTACCTCTATACTTGGTATAGAAAACCCTTACTGACCCCGTAAAGCGATTGGCAACTCCTGCAGAATAATTGGCATTTTCCAGTGTAAAGCCGTTTTGGGTATTACTCTGCTCCGAACCTCCACTAGTTGTTTTTGTATCATTAAAAGTGATAATGTTATTGCTGGTATTAACATTGCCCAAACTATTTTCATATGAACGTGTGTAAGGATTCTCATCTAATACTTTACCCGGATAGAAATTAGCCTCATCACCTGCCAAATCATCTGAACCATCGTATGTAAAATTATATTGGGCAGTTGGTAATGTTGTAAAATCTGAGTGACTTACACGCCAATAATAATCCAGAAGATTTCCTCCTGTTAAATCGGTTGTCTTCAACTCTCCATCGACAGGACGAACAGTTACATATCCATCATCGCTAAAATTAGTAATAGTTAATTCAGCAGGTGTGTACTTACCTGTTACACCAATTGGAAACGAATAAGTTGAATTACCTGTTATTAATACCGAAAGGCCACCATTGGAAGCTCCTCCGTCGGTTAAGAACATTTCATCCGTTGCATTACCTGACGTAACATTATAAGGATTAAGCGTCCCCCCTTCGTGGATATAATCAACCTTTAAGTTATATGCACCTAAATTCATTCGTCCGTGATGGTAGCTAATTCGCTTGATGACTACATCACTGGTTAAATCAAAAATACGGTCAGCCGGCGACGGATTCATTTTAATATTACCTAATACCGAACCATTTTCAGTGGTAATACTAACCACATCCTTAATCATAATCAAGGCATCTTTATGTGTGGTGCCATGTTCGTAAACACCACAAACTCCATCTGCACCCACATACATTGGTCCATACAGTCGTATCGCCTGATCTCCCTGATCAAATGTACCACTCTCTACCCTTAATTCATTTTCTACCTGAATAATTCGTGCATACCACAGGTCAGAAGGAGCATTAGCTTCAACATAAGGTGCTTTTTTCTCAGCACTCGATTCGATTAATAAGCTCTTACCAACAGGTTTATTGATTGTTAGATTATTAATGTTTAACTCATAGCTATCCAAGGTTGGATGACCAATATAGAATGTTGCATCCTCCGTTCCGTTAAATGTAAGAGTGTTATCATCGGCTGTTGAATATCCATGATCATAGGCATTATCTGCAATTGTAAAATTACGACCAACAGTTACGCTGTTACCCTGGTGATCAAGGAAGCCAGACCCGTTTATCGTTAAATCATTTAATACGGTCAGTGCAGTATTTAAAACAACTGTGTGATTTCTATCTGTTCGTTCATGGTCAATTGTTAAATTGTATACAGGTGGAACCACATACATGTCATAAGATTTATCGGCAGCTCCATTATAATAAAACCTGATGGTACCACCTGTAACATTGGCATTATCTGTTGTTGATGGAATATACAAATCGTAGGTATAACCGGAATCATCATGGATTAATATTTCCCCACCAGACATAGTAAATACATCATCAGCCGATGATAATCCAAAAATTGCATGTGAAGATGATATCTCACCCGATTCAGTTTGATTACCACGAACGATAACTTGTCCACCCGTTTGAATATAAGAAGCGCGACCAGATGCAGTACCTGTTGAGCGGAATTGTGCTATATTAACAATTCCACCATTGACTTCAAGAATTGCATTACTTGAAGGCCAATAAGCAATACCGGCACTATTACGTGTACCAAATAATCCATCTTCAACTTTTAACTCTCCGATCAGAGCCAAGGCCTGACTACCAGAACTTGATCTAACCGATGAAGCATCACCTTCGAAACCAGGTATCTGGCTTTGAGCAGATGCAGTTGAATAAACTGTTACATTTGCACCTGCAAGCCATAACCGGGCAGTTTGTCCAATGGCAAAGTCTCCTTTACTAGCGCTGGCTTCCGACAAGGTTGGAATGTGTATACTTCCTGTTAATTTGAGCGTGCCATTTTTTATCCACAAAGATTTCCTGACTTCCGGATTCTCAACGCTAAATGGTGATGTTTCAATACGCGCTAAAGTATTGGCTCCAAACAATCTAAAGTAATCAGTATTATCCGCATATACTTCTAATACATAGGTATTGTCAATACCTTTATCGATAACCAGATTATTTAAGTTGGTTGTATTGAACAAGCTTAGTGAATTATCATTTGCTCCTTCAAAACGTAAAGTAACACCTCCAGTTGTGGTCAATGTATTGTATTGAGGTGCTGTTTCGTTAGTAAAACGAACAGTTCCTCTGTTTGTAAAGTTTCCATTAACAATAAATTGATGATAAATGCTATGATATTGTCCAATTGCCGGTAAAGTGCCAGCTATAGAGTATGAGCCAATGGTATTTCCTTGCCCAACAATTAAAGCTCCACTTCCCAAGACTTCAACATTGCCACTAACATTAATTGTGATAATATCGGTCGATACATCATCATTGATTTTGATCTGCCCCTGTGTTACCGTAAGGTTATTATTAATTGTCAGATCTCCAAGAAGCGTCACAATTTGCTCTGATCCGGACAAATTAACTTCCATATCGAAAAATGTCTGATCATTACTGATGGTATATCCACCACCTTGATAAATAACGGTTCCCTCACCCTGATTTTTCGATACAAAGTGAGTTGCATCACCTGTTGGAAAGTTATCAGCTTTCATGTATACGCGTCCATCCCCTAATATCTTATTAAAAGAATGACCCGATGTTTCTTCTAAATATAAAACACCTTCAACTGTCAGGAAGTTACAAGCAATATTATCAACATTCATTGTTATCTCCCTACTGTTTTTAATTACAACCTGATCGGTTGCTCCCTGAGGATAATAATTCGTAGGGTTGTTATAAATTGCACCTGACGGATCTAAAGTCCACACACTTGGATCGTTCCAGTTTCCGGTTTTTAGTGTGTACCAAGCTTCTGATGATCCACGAGCTGTCCATACTCCTTCAATAACATCAGTACCAGTTGTCGTTAATTTGTTTGTCGTTGTATTGATAGCAGGATTAGCAGGATCCTCCCATGTACCTCCTGCTGAATCATATCTTTTAAGCTCGTAATCTGCTTCTTCACCTGATACATCGGTGTCCAGATAATTAAACTCAATATCTGCACTTGTAAGAGTAATATTAGCCTCACTTAGTTCCCAATATCTCAGTAAGTCAATTGCTGAAGCTTCAGGCGCAGTAGCATTGACCATTTTAATACCGATTTCACCTGTTCCGGTTACAGAACCATTCATATTGGAAATTGTCATCGGTGTATAATCCGTACCAGTACCAATTGGTAATGTCATATTAAATGAAGCAATGCTAGTCGCTTGTTTTTTAACAGCTCCACTACCTCCACACACTATCATATGCGTATTATCAAATGTTCCGCTAAGTGTTGCTCCATCATTAATAGTTAAATCATAATCTCCTATTAATAAGTTACCGTTTAATAGATTCAGATCATTCGAAACAGCAACGGAGGCGCTCAACGACACGTTTGCTGAGTTATCAATTTGAAGTTCGTTAATTATTGCAGGAAGTCCATTACCTGTAATTTGAGTGGAGCTACCATTATATAGATAATTTGCACCTGCATCATAATTACGAATGTTTGTTTGAATATTACCATCGGCATTACCAGCAGTTGTGATTCCACTGGCATGACCTATACCTAATGTAGCAGCATTTGCTAATGAGAAAGTTCCTGTACCTCCAATAACATAGTCTACGCAGTATAAGTTTGAAAGAATGTTAGCTGTTCCAAGTACATCAATATTTGAAGCCAGGTATTTGTCAGCTGAATTTGAAAACTCTATATTAAAGAACTGATAATAGGAATTGATGTTTTGTTGTGCTCCAGAGCCATTAAAGCCAACAGTTCCGCTTGCAGCAACTGTTCCATCATTATCACTTGTAATTGCACCTCCTGTAATACTCCCTCCAATATTTAAAGTCCCGTTGCCATCAAACCTTATAAATGTTCTGGCTGCAGTGTTGTTCATGGTAATATCACCATCAACATTTACTGTACCATCATTAATGAGAATATATGCATCACGTGTATTGTAATCATTACTTTGAAGTTCCAGGCTGCCTGTACTAAATGTTCCATCATTTACTCTGATGCCTTTTTCATCATTTCGATTAGTAGAGTTAATAAAAGTTAAACCTGAAACAACAAGAGCATTATTTCCCTGTATATCAATATACGAATCTTGATTCCCCCCGGGAATACTTAAATAACCAATCTGATTTGCAGGTGATACATCTAAAGTAATAATTCGTCTGTTAGAAATTTCAACTTTAGCAGGTGATGAGTTTTCTCCCGGATACCCTTCTAAAACTGTTGGAGTTTCCCATGAATCTCCATCCCACCTTTCCCAATTAGTTCTGTCAGACCAAACTCCAGTTTGAGCAGATGCCTGATAATCACCTATTACAGGTTTGAGATCACCAGTTATTTTAACATCATCAATATTCCAGCCCGAATAATACCAACTTCCATCAGTAGAACCTAGAGCATACCTTATTTGAACATTAGCATTGTCATCAGCATAAGCAGATAAATCAATAGATTGCGAAGTCCAACTATTATCGTCTTCTGTAGTAGTCCCATTCTCCCAGACAACATTCCAATTCGTACCATTTGTTGAAACCTCAATATAAGCATGGTCATACGATGAACTCTCAACATTCAACCAACGCTGAAAATCCAGTTGAACACTAACATAACCACTACAGTCTATAATTGGCGATGTAGCCAAGAATTCTCTATCAACCAAATCATCCGGATAAGCACCATCCAAATCTGTACCAATAGCATTGGTACCACTATAAGCTGATGTCGGGTTGGCATTCCCATGATCACCTGCACCACCTGATGGAGTACCCCTCTCAAATTCTCCTGTTAACGTCCAACCTTTATCTGTTTCAAAGTCATCGGACCAAATTGTTTCCTGCGCCTTGTTTTCACTAACAAACAATAAAAGGGTTACTATTATACACCCTAAATAATTTGTTTTCATCAACATACTTCTTTTAAAGTTATATAACTTGCTTCTTTGATAGGCCTACTAAAATATTTCCATATTGTATAGATATACCTTAGCATTATCCCCAAGATTAATAATGACCTATCGATATTTTCGACTACAAAACTATAAATATTCAATATTCTAATACTGATATAACGGAATTTGGTTACATGTAGTAAATTCTTAAAATTCAACTATCCAGTTACATACTCTATTTTACAAGGAATTAGAGTATGGTTTTTTTTGACTAATAGGTATTTTTTATGGATAAACGACTATTTTCTTAATGCCACTACTTACTCTTTTTAAATATTGATCAATATCGCCAGAAGCCTGACTAAATGCTTGTATTTGTACATTAATAAAGGATTTCTATAGACTAACATTAGCTATATCACAGCAGCATCAAAACATTACTGAAATTTTAGATTTATATTAGATATCATCTAGAAAATCAAAGAATACACAAACAATAAACAGCATGAAAAAGGTTTTAATAGTTGATGATGCAGCCGATAGTCGCCTGATCATTAAAAGCATGCTCAAAAACTATGATATTGAAATTTCAGAAGCCCATGATGGTATAGAAGGATGGAAGAAAATTATCGCTGAGCAACCCGATTTGGTATTACTGGATTTGCATATGCCAAATAAAGATGGTTTCTCTATTCTTGAAGACTTGGATGAGGAGTGGTTGGATATACCTGTCGTTATAATATCCGGCGACTCTAATGATGAAACAATTAATACATGCGAATATTATGGCGCTAAAGCATTCCTTAAAAAGCCAATAATTCTTGAAGAGCTTAAAGAGGCTATTAAAGTTTTACCAATTTAATAAGAAACGCCCGACATCTTATGCCGGGCGTCTTTTTTATTCATTTTAGTTCTGAAGATTTTTACCTCACCAAGATTTTTTGTTTGTATGAATGATCTTTGCCAGCAACTTTTACAACATAAATACCTGGCTTGACATTTAACTCATATTCAAACTGCTCTCCTTCAAATTCCTCATTCATAACTTTCGTACCTGAAATGGTATAAATAGAAACTGTTTTCTCCTGAATTGTCCAATCACAATATACTTTGAGCGTATTATTATCGGCTACATAAACACGAACAGTTTCTGCCGACTTATCATCATCTATACTTGTTGGAATAGGTACTTCATTAAAATGAAGCACGAAACGATCATCATATGTACCTGCTTCACATGCAAAATCATAACTTGTCTGATTATCCATAGAAACCATGTTACCAGTAACCTTATCTTCCAACACAATATCATATGTATCTGACAAGCTTTCAATTCCTGTAATCTGAATACTATGATTTCCATCCTTAGCTTGTAAACCAACGGCTTGAGATAATCCATCAACATTTTTAGGTAAAACGTTAATCACAGCCTTGTTTTCACCAATTATCGAGTAGATATATGATACATTATTGGTATAGAATCGCTGCTCTGAATCCATTCTTGAGTACTCAAGATCGCCATTATCCCTCAGTGCAATTACAGCTTCATCCGTTAACTCATGTTCGTTACTCACATTAATTCGTAAGACATCTGATTCACTATTTTTAGTTGATTTCAGTGATGATCTAGCTGCATCATGAATTCGTTTATCAGCCCTCATGAAAACATCTGTTCCGGCTTTTCCAGCATCAGTTTTTACATAAAAGGCCTGCGATGGAGCCAAAATACCATTAAAAGAATTTGGTGAACCAATACCACTTAGCGTATTAAAAGTGTGAAATACTTTATCAGTGTTTCTTGTTGATTCCGTTACATACACAGAACCCGTTGTATTTTCAAAATCGGCACCAAGACCAGGTTCTTCTGCTAATTGGTAATACGCCGGATATGGATTTGCCATTATCTGCCATTCATCTTGCAATGGGCGACTGTAAACAGCATCTGTATTAATCGTACCAGTATGAACAACTTTTGATCCTGAATCTTTCACCTTGAACAGGTAGCCTTTCAGCTCATTCTCTACAGCTAGATCAACTGAACCTGGTTTATCGGATAGCTTGTCATACGTTCCATTGTTCAGATAATCATACATAGCATAATCACTTCCTTGTGGTGCTCGAATAGATTCGTAACTGCTCATTTGCGGATTTGATATACCATGACCAATAAACCACCAACGAAGATTGTCATAGGTCCATTCGACGGTGACATTACCATTAACCAAACCATTACTGATGTATGATGCAGGGCTCACATTGGTATTTTGAATAATAAACCCATCAGCAGTATTAACATCACCATTCGTGGTCAATTGTCCACCAGGCTCAATTGTTAATGTTCCTCCCAATGTTATATCAAACCCATGTATTTCAACTGTAGATGAATTGTCAATAATTACCGTACCATCTGCTGGAATAGTAACGGTAGAACCTGCATCAGGCATCACATCATTGTACCAGTTTCCGGCATCGAACCAATCGTTACTAACATCACCTTCCCAAGTGTAAAGGCTCACAAATGGCCAGCGCAACAAGCCGGATGATGGTGAAGGTGTTCCTTCATCATCTTTTTCGAACAAGTAGTTACCCAGATCTCCGCTTGCATCCTCAAAATGGAATACAGTTGTTCCGGATGTTCTTGTTACATTATAAGTAGGCCCTGAGTTGAATACAAGGTTACGTAATGTGTCCTGAGCTGCAGCCATATCATGAAGTATCGTCATATAACTACCCGATCCCGGATCTCCATTTGAGAAGATACCATTAGATAAGTCATACGTTTCATCAATATCTGCTCCTGAATGCATATACAACCCATCAGCATCTGTGTAATCCACATTGTAATAACTTGCTTTAATAGAAGCTCCAGAGTTAACATCAAATGAATATCTACCTGCGGTACTACTTGTTAATGTAGCGCGGTTCAATTCATCAGTACCAAGCAATTCAATAGCTCCTCCTGAGTTCACATTAAGGCCTGCTCCGTCAGCCATATCCAAGGTTGCTCCTGCATTTATTAGTAGTGTACCTGAAATAGCTACCTCATCAGTACCTGAACCATCACCTATTTGTAACGTATTGGTTTGAACATCCACCGTACCTGCAAGAATATTCATCTGCTCAGATACAGTCATATCACCTGTTAGATTATAGATTACTCCTGAAGCATTAACATTTAAATTGTAGAAATCAGAGCTACCTGCCTGAATAGTTTTCGTACCTGAAGTTGCTGTTAAATAAACAGTTCCTTGCTGCGCATCAAATGTTCCTGAATTAGTCCAATCACCTTCTACATATAATGAATAATTGGAAGATCCTACGTCTAACGTAGCCCCTGATTCAATGGTCAAATTAGTATTTACATCAGTATTACTGGCTAGTTGATATTGAGTTGTTCCTGAAATAGTAAGAGAATAAAATTCCTCTCCTCCATTATCAATTGTTTTTGCATTTCCTGTTCCATCAAATGTTACGTCTCCATTTAATAAAGCAGTTGCAACGCCACCAACAGTCCAATTTCCTTCCACTGTAATTGAATCCTCAGCGGAAATCGTTCTTAAAGTTCCGTCAATTGTTAAATCTCCATCAACATTCATATCTATTGCATGATCTCCAACAGAAGTATTTATTCTTAGTTCGGCACCAGCCTCAATAGTTAAATTACCTGTTTGTTGACCCGCAATGGTTAATATTGGTTGATTCACTGCACTTGCAATCACAACATCATTGGCTGCTGTTGGTACAATAGAACCTCCTGAACTAGCTGTCCAGTTAGCTGCTGTATTCCAATCTGTACTAATTGATCCATTCCATGTTAATGAAACAGGCCCTGTCCAATTAATAAGATCACCCGGATCATTATCATTACCCTCACCGGCAAATACACCTGTTGAGTTATAGAATTCTAAGGTTCCTGAACCTGCTGTGTACTTAGCAACATTTGAGGCAGTACCTCCCGGATCATTTGGAAACGAAACATTTTCAATACGGTTTCCACCTCCATCGGTAAAACTTTGCGTATTTTCTATCCTTAATTGTGGACCGCTTGATGACGAGCCGGAGAAGGTACCGTTGCTAAAATGATATGTTGCATCGATTGTTGATGAGGTGGTTAAGTAGATACCAACGCTCGACATATTTTCGAAAAGATAATACTCTGCCGCTATTTCTCCTTCTACAGTGAACGAATACGAACCACCTGAATCATTATTTGATACTTTAGCTATCCCTGTTCCATCTCCAACAACCTCAATTTTTCCTGTTGAACTTACAGTTAATGAGGTACCATTTCCAATACCAAGTACTCCACCTGCTCCAACTTTATATGTTCCATCAATAGTTACTACATCAGAACCTCCATTTCCAAGGTTAATTGTATTTCCATTTCCGTCAAATACTCCTGAAGTCAAAGTAAAGCTGCCATCTAAAGTAATATCATCCTGCGCAGTATAAGTTGCACCACCATTAATTGTAATATTCCAAAATTCTGATCCATTTGCACCAATATTAGCAGAGCCCGAAGCCTTATTTAAATAATACGAACCTGATTGTACAAAGCTACCGGAAGCATTTGCCACTAAATCTCCACCAACATAGATGGTTCTGCTATTTCCGCTAAATTGTCCGCTTGTTACATTTAGATTGTTTTGAACGGTAAAATCATTTACTACATTGTTGTTTGCATAAACAATGGCACCTGAGTTAATAGTTAAATCATAGAAATCATTGCCATTAGCTGCTCCAATGTAAATAGATCGGTCTATTGAATTATTAAATATTACTTCTCCTGAACGACAAATAAAATTACCTCCACTACCATCATCATTATCCCAATATCCACCAACTGTTAAGGTGTAATTACTTGTACTTACATCTAAAGTAGACTCAAGGAATATCAGGTTTCCTTTTACTTCTGTGTCACCTGTTAATGTTTTGGTATTTGCATTATCAAAATATAGATGACCATATGAAACGCCTTCTATATTCTGATCAGATGAACTGTAATACCTCGTAATACTGGTTGCTGACAAGTTATAAGATGCAAATGATTTAGGGAAATTATCGGCTCCATATACATAAACATTAACAGCATCTTCAACAGTGAATGTACCTGATCCATCACTTGTAATTGTGTTGGTTTGAAGGTCAACACGATTAATTCCATTTCTAAAGGTCATATCACCATTGATGGTAACATCTTCTTCCAAATACAATCTTTGGGCAGTACAATTAATATCTAAATTATTAAAGGTCGATGCATATAAATATTGGTACCCTGAGGTTCTGTTAAAGACAATTGTTCCTGAACCAGAATAAGTTCCTGATCCATACCAATTAGTTCCAGTGAAAGTATGACTTTCACCACCATCAGCAAAAGTACCCGCTGCATCAATATTAACATCACCTGTAAATGTAATGCCTGAACCCGCCTGAGCACTTAATGTCGAATAAATATCCGTGTTTCCGTTTACAGTTATTACTCCCGTGAAATATTTGGTTCCACTACCATCTACCTGAAGATTTTCAAATGCACCTGCCGTAACTGTTTGGTCACCGCTCGCTTTTAATACAATGGTTCCATTAGAAGCTCCATTATGATCGAAACTACCGTTTGTGATGGAATAATCTCCATACAGGTTAATTATATGATTATTTGTAGTTGGAGATAAAGTTCCATTTGCGATGGTTAAGTCTCCTTCGATATTCAGACTTGCAGAAGATAAACCAAACGTGGTACTTGCATTATCGAATACAACATTATTGAAGTTTGAGGTTCCTGGCGTAATGGTAACATAACCATTTCCCGAGTTGAAGGTTACAGTGGCGTCCCCATGCGTAAAGTTACCGAATGTACTAACTGTCCAATCTCCTCCTACATATATATTACTTCCAGAAGAATTTACAAATAACAAACCATCTGTAATAGTCACATTTTCAGACACTGTGATGTTATTATCACTTTCCAGCCTTAATATTCCATCTGTAATGGACAGACTCTTACATATAGCATTTCCACCAAATATAATTGGATCTACAGCCACATCAGGAATAATAGCATCCATTAATTCTGTAGGAACTCCATTATCCCAGTTTCCATCTTTATGCCAATCTGTATCAATTGCACCTGTCCAATATGTTTCAGTAACTAGAGGCCAACGACATAAACCATTATCATATGCCACCGCCTGATCATCATCCTCAAATTTATATTTACCCAATGCTCCTGAAACATTCTCGAATGTTATATCTGTTGAAGCTAACTTACGCTCTACGTTGTAGTGCCTTCCTTCAGCTGGTATTCCATCGTAATTAAATACTACATTAGTAATATTTCCTCCTGTATAATCCGCCTCTAATACAAGATAACGGGCATCCTGCTGATCTCTCATATTAACAAATGCGCCATCTGAGAAGTTATTCACTGCGTCCAACGTAGAACCCGGCATCAAGTTAATTCCTTCATCGGCAATATATTCAATTATATAATAACGTGCTGCCATGGTCGCACCGGACTGAATATTAACCTGTGTTTTATTTACATTACTTGTTGTTTCGCTGGTAAGAGTAGCTATATTAGATGCATCGGTACCCACAACGTTAAATGCTCCATACACATCTAAAGTTGTCTGTGAATTATCATTATTCACATACAAATATGATCCTTCATCAATAGTAAGCGTTCCGTCGATTGTATGGGTTACCGCACCGGTATTATCTCTTCCTAAGTACAACGTTTGATTATTTAAATCCAACTCTGCATTTGTTCCAATGTATAATTGGTTTGTGAATCGCGTTGCCGTACTTACAAGATTATATTTTACAGATGCTCCCGGGGTAAAGTCTACATCGTAAAAATTATCTCCTCCACTTGTAATGGTAACTGGAGATATTGATCCATTAAATGTTACTTTTCCGTTGCGATCATAAAATGTTCCTTCGTTTGTCCAATTACCTGCAATAGTTATATCATAGTTCGAACCATTTCCTACATCCAAAGTAACTCCTGATTCAATCAACAAATCACCTCCTACTGTCCAGTCTGAACTTAAATATTTAGTACTACTGCCACTACAAGTTATATTATTTACTGCAAAATTTGGAGAATTTACTGTCTGACCTCCTCCATCTAAATTAATATTTGCATTAGCACTAATTAAAGTACCGCCTGACGTATTAGTAATTTCATCCTGTATTGTATAATCTAGACTTCCAAGATCAACAGTACCTTCATTTATGGTGAAATCATTGTTGATATCTGCTCCATTATTTACAAAGGTTTTAGTTGAAGCACCTGAGAATACAACAGTATGAAAATAATTTGAAGCATCCGGTGCACCGGGATCAATTGTTTGATCTGAAGTTCCACTAAAAGTTAAAGAATTAGCTGTTTGTGAATAAGTACCATTATTAGTCCAGTTTGCACCATTAAAAGTAATATTCTCATATGCGGTTACAGAAATTCCAGGATTAATTGTAAGATCTCCATTAATAGTTGCTACATCATTTCCATCACAAATCGTCTTTATTCCTGTACCGGTAAATGTGATATTTTGAACTATTACCTGATTATTTACATCATCTCTAATATGCTGATCTCTTAAACCATCCAATATAATTGTCCTGTCACTTGATGAAGCCACATAATCCGTTAAATAAATGTTTGCTCCGGCCACTTCAATATCTGTGCCTCCATCATTATAGGTAGCATCTTCAATATCGAAATCTCCATTCACATCCAGATTAGCTACACCATCCCCTGTTACAGTTTTGGATGATGCTGTATAAAATGTAAGGTTTCCATACGCAATATTTGACCCTGTATATACAGTCTGGTCAATACCGTCACTATATAAGTAGTAACCACTATTTTCATTAAAGTCGTATGTTCCAAACCCTTCCGGGATAGCTACACCATCTGTTGCCGGTCTTGAATTTCGTATTGTTGCACCTGTCTCCATTGAAAGTGTACCTGAAGCTGTACCTGTTATATTTTTGTAATTATTTCTTCCACTTGAAGTATACATAAACAGATCTACCCCACTTTTAATTGTTAAATCACCTGTAATAGTCAAGTCACCTTGGGTATACTTATCATCAGTACCTGCTAATATTAAGTGATTAAATCCTGTTATGTCTGCATCAATATACCAACGCCCACCAATATGCTCCAGAATAGCATCACCTGTTCCCCAGGTCATTGAACTATTGCCCCTTAAATCAATATTATCACTTAAAGTGACATTAGCATCATTAGTAGCTAAATCTAGAATTGCATGACGAGTTGTACTGTTCATGTACAGATCATTGGTAATGAATAAATCACCCAAAGCTGTTTTTGTTGAGGTTATTCCATCTGTTAAACTCCTTAGACTTAAGCTTCCGTATGTTGTCGCTTCTATTTGCTGATCAATATCCGAATAATAGTTAGTTTGACTTGCCGATGAAAAACTATGTGTCTCAAATCCTGTAGGGAAGTTACTTGCTCCTTCAATTTGTAAATCTTCATTATTAGTTAATGTATTATCCGCTCCAATACCATTAAGTGTATATGTTACTACATTAACTGTTCCGGAAGCATCACTAATTAGTACATCACCATTAACATTAACATTGTTAGCCAGTATTTTACCTCCCGTATTTGAGAATGTAATATTGTTAAAGGTTGTAGTGTTCGTTCCCTGATCAATATATTGTGTTGAAGTACCATTAAAAATAACTGTACCTAAACCTGTCTGCGAAAATGTTCCTCCATCATTTTGCCAATGACGGGAAATATACATGTTATTTTCCTGAGCATTAAGTGAAGAACCATTATTAAGGGTAACTGAATTGTCAATTGCAATATTTGAATTAACAGTTGTTGTACTTGTACCACCAATAATCAGATTATAGAATGTGCCATTGGTAATCGATTGTGTTGTTCCATCGAAAGTAACGTCGGCATTACTTGCATCAAAAGAACCACCATTGGCCTGATCCAGGTACCAATCTCCTCCAACAGTTATATCATTATCTGAAGAAGCCTGATCAAATGTTCCACTGGTAATGGTTAAATCATTATCTATATCAAGCACTGTATCAATAGTATATAGTGAAGTTCCTGCATCAAATTCTAAATCATAGAATGCTTTACCAGCACCTATACCTCCACTTGAAATTATATAACTACCCGATGCTCCATTAAATACTACTTTTGAATTACCGTGCGTATAAGTTCCGTTATTAGACCAATTTTTACCTACATAAATCAAAGCTGTATTATCTGTTTGAGATAGTGTAGCTCCAGTACCAATGTTAACATTTTCCTGAACATCTAATTTCGTATTGCTATCTACATTAACACTAATTGCATTTCCTCCCTGAACGTCCATATTTAATCGCATACACGCACCATCAGTTCCTGAAATATTTATATTATAAGCATCGGTTAAAATACTATGATCCAAATAAACAATATTATTAATTCCAGGCACTGTATTACCATCCCAGTTTAATGGTTCATTCCAGTCTGTATTTGCAGCACTTCCTTGACCATCCCAATAAAAACCTGCAGGGAACGTCCACTCGATTAAAGTACCCGGAACGCCATTATCTATTTCGTAAATCTCTCCTGCTAAATCTCCTGAAGCATCTTGTACAGTAACCACACCATTACCCGATGTACGTGAAATATTATTGTCAGCTCCCGAGTTAAAAGTCATATTAGTTAGGGTAATATCTCCTCCTAAATCCAATCCATTTAAAGTTATGTATGAAGTTCCAGAATCACCTTCCTTATAAGTCCCATTACTTAGGTTATTTGAAGCATCAATGGCAGAACCACTAATCATAATATTTCCTTTTTGAATACTATAATGGTTGGCATATAAAGTTCCACCAATTGCATTAACTGTAAAACCATTTGATGAATGTGAGTTTTCAAGGTTAGCTGTCATCCCTTCTTTACCTACTAAGTATAGCTCACCACTGTTTAGATTAAGGCTCTGGGTATTGGTAAATAATATTGTTGAAGCAGAATCCACGATTAAGGTACCTCCATCAATATCTATTTTTCTACCACTATCATATAATTGTAACTGATTCTTATTTAAATCTAGTGTACCAGCCAAAATACTCATATCAACATTATCCAGGATAAAGTCACTTTGCATTTCATAGGTAGCTCCTGAAGCATTAATAGTTAACCCCCTAATAGTAGCTCCATTAGGATTAAATATTTTTGACCCTCCAGTTGCGTTTAGTGTGAGCAGGCTTGAATTATTGTTACAGTAATAGGTTGCCTGATTATCGAAATTACCTGCGACATAAACATCGTAAGCATTGGTTCTCAATTGATTTGATAAAATACTCAGATCATTTTCAACCACTAAATCACCATATAAGTCAACCCTATTACTCTTATTAATTTCTACATCATAAAAGTTTTTTCCTGCTAAAGATCCTGTTGTTGTTCCACTATGAACCTCAGCCAAACTTGATCCATTAAATATCACTTTACCATTTCCATGGACATATGAAGCACCTACAACATTATTATTCCAATCATCTCCTAATGTAATATCATTTCCATTTGCATCCAGAGTTGCTGTTCCTTCAATGTATAAATCGTACCTAATTGTAATATTTCCAGTCAAAGCTTTTGTGTCTGACCCCTGGAAGTTTACATGATAAAATTCTGATGAACTTATATTCTGAGCAGTACCATCAAAATATACTGTTCGTGAATGGGTAAAGGTTCCATTATTACTCCAATCACCACGAACATATAGAGATACATTATTACCATTAACAGTGGACCCATCTATTGTAAAATTCCCATTAACATCAATATTTTGCGATGCCAAATCAGGATCCGGCGGATTATTATAATCAAAAGTCTTATCTCCCGAACCTTCAAAAACAAGGTTGTTGAAAGCCAAGTTGTCCTCATGGTATGTTGTAATTTGCTGAGCTGCCGAACCATTAAAAGTCACCGTACTTCCTGTAGAAACGAAGTTAGTTACACCTGTGTAATCGTAAATAGTAAGATCATCACCTACATATAGATTCTGGTTACTAATATCTAATACACCAGCATCTCTGTTAACCGTTAAATCATCCAATATTTGAACATCAGATAAGAGAGATACCGTTTCACCGGCAGGATTCGTCTTATTTATTGTTAAATCACCAATGGTACTTGTATTGGTTAATGTAATACTTTGGTCAACGTCACCATTCATATTTGTTATTCCTGTTGTTTGAGAATAAACACCAGTTCCATTAACTAATATGTTACCGCCAATATTCATATCCAATGATGACGCATTAAACGCACTTCCATCATTTACAGTAAGGTTCCCATAAATATTTAAGTCTCTGAACAAGTTAGCTGTACCACTATTAGCAATAGTAATATTATTAAAATTGTATCCATTAATATCCTGATCTACCCCATCAAATACAATTGTACCTGTTGCCGAGGTTTGAGTATAATAGTTAGTGCTGTTCAGTATCCAGTTTCCGGAGATAGTATGGGTATAACCGCCATCATAAAATACGGGAGTATTGCTAATCCTTGAAATATCTCCATCAATATCCAAAGCTCCTTCTGCAGTTTTATCTCCTCCATTAAATGTTATGTTTCCGTAGGTTATACCATCAGCAATATCCTGGGCTCCATTAAGGTTATAACGAACAGTACTTGTGACATCAAAAGTTTTTGTGCCAGTAAAGTTATCTATTACCCCTGAGCCAAATGAAGTGTGACTTGTATATAATTTACAATAGGTACCAAGGGAAAAATTATTAGCTGGTCCTTCAATTTCATTATCATACAAATTTACAATATTTTGAATAGCTACAGTACCACCACTATTTTCAATTGAAAGATCATTAGTAACGCTAATATTACACCCACTATAAAAATTTTTGGTTCTATTTCCCGTTGCCCCAGTTTGCGAAATTATTAAATCCTTAAATACATATCTACCAGTTCCTGTTGACTCAAAGTATTGACTATATTTACCTCCATCAATTGTAAAAGTTGCGTTTGAGCCATCTATAGATCCATTATTCCCACTGTTATAGATAGATGCTCCTGAAAAAATATGTGAGTAATTTTGTAAATCAAAATTACATTCATTTCTTAAGTATAAATATCCTGTAATTACTACAGGTCCATCTACAGTTTTATTATAAGCATATCTTAAAATTAATCTTCCATATGTACCTGCTCTAATTACCTGATCCATTGCTCCATCGTAAGTAATCAATGCTGACTCATCAAACGCATAGGCTCCAAAACCGTTAGGAAAGTTATCAGCTCCACGAATATATAAATATCTATTTTTTTCAACCGTTAAAGTATTTCCTACCTGTCCAACGAAAACCGCATCATCATTAATCACTAAAGAACCGCCTGTTGTTACAGTTACATCATTGTTTGAAGTTATTGTAATAGTTTCTCCAAAAGATGAATGAGTTAGATATACTGTTCCTTTTATTATCAACTCTGCTGTTCCCAAAGAAAATGTGGACACGGAGGCATCATTCGTATCCAGATATCCTCCATTCATTGTAATTGAACCGGAAAAATCGCAAGTTCCATTTACCCTTAAGCCGCCAGTTATTTCATGATCTCCTGTGCCATCAACTGTAGCTCCGTTATTAACGGTTATTCTTCCTGAAGCAATTATATTACCTGTTACTGTTTTTGCATTTGCTCCTCCATTTGAGAAGTTAACATCATCAAATGAAGTTGTTCCATTTAGGTTTACTACCTGAGCTGAAGTTCCGTTAAAGTTGGTTGTATTACTTAACTGAACATATTGTGATCCAGCTTCTATATTAAAATTACTATTAACAGTTACTGTAGCATTATCAACTGATATCTGAGTATTATTATTCGCTACAAAATCTCCATTAACAATTATAGACTCTTTAATTGTATTAAGTCCTGCATTATTAAACGTAACATCATTAAAAGTAGTTGGCGTTCCTGTGGAAACTATTGATGCTGTACCTCCATCAAAGATAAATCCTCCAGTTGCTGCGAATGTACCTCCATTATTGACCCAATTATATTCTATCGTATGTGTATTACCCCCATCGTTAAATGTCGCACCTGATTCTAACGTTAAATTCCAATTTATATCCAAAGGAATATTTGCTGTGGCATAAGATCCTGATTTAAATATAAGATCACTGAAAACAGGAGTATTAGTACCTACAAAATCAATAGTCCCGTATATTTCCACATTAGCAACCGTTGTAAAATCCTGCCGAAGATTAATAGTTCCGTAATTACTTAAGTTACCATAAAGTTTTATAACATGAGCAGGTCCTCCAGCCGAGTTCGGAATTAATGTTGCTCCATTTTTGACTTCAATTAATTCCTGGATAGTCAACGTTTGTTGCGTTGCATCACTACCAATTAGGAAACTACCTGATGTTCCTTCTCCTATGATTAATCTGCGCACATCAATATCACCATTACTATCCAGTGTAACTGTATGTCCATCCTGTACAACTAATATTAATGAACCGGCAGTTAAGTCGGCTAATGTTGGATTACCTCCTGTTCCATCTTCATTATGAGCCCAACTTGCAGTTGCGTATGCAGAAACATCTCCTGTAGAATAATAAATGGAAGATGGGTCGGACCATTCAATTAATGTTCCCGGATTGGCATTATCATTATCGTGGTTCTCCCCGGATAAAATACCTGTGCTCTCCACAAAATCAACCGTCGCAACTCCAGAAGTACGTGTAACATTATAGGTTGGTCCTGCTTCAAAGACAACCTCTTGAACTGATGATAATCCTCCTACTGGATCAAAACCACTTACATTAAGATATTCTGTTCCTGTACCATTAGAGAATGTTGTATTACTAAAATTATTAGTATTATCAACCGTTCCGTCTGTAATAGTAATACCTCCTGAATAATCAAATACTCCATATAATGCGTGGAATTCTGCTGCTGCATCTGTTTGGTTAATTAAATATCCACCACTTCCTGAAGTAGTAACTGTAGCAGGATTTCCTGATGTACCAACAACTTTAAATATACCATTGTTTGTTATAGTGGCACCATCTGCTATTTGTAATGTTGCATTTTCGTCAACTTCCAATGCAGCTCCACTGCTTAGAGTAATATTTGCTGCAGAAGTAAATTGCTGAGAGTTTAATTTTAGTGTAGCTGTTCCCTGAATTGTAACATCTCCTGCAACCGTGGTCATATTTTGAAGGCTCTTAGTTCCTGATCCTTCTATAATTAAGTTACCTGCATAGGCTACATCTAATATATTCTGAGCTCCAGTTCCATTATAAGCTACAGTATTACTTCCTGTCGTAAAAACTCCGGTAGATGAGTGCGTAACACTTCCTGAGATAATTAAATCTCTACCTAAACATTCAAAATCCGCCGTTCCTGAAGTTGTTAAATCATTTAAAACCGTTGTTGTTCCCGTTTGTAATTCTTTATCATTATTATTTGATGCAATTAAATTGTAATATGTAACGGGCTTAATATACTGACGTCCATTTCTATTGTAATCAAAGGTATTGGCAAAAGAGGAGCAATCTAAGATACCTGTATTCATTGGTACTCTATCTCCATCATTATAATTTACTAATCCTTTATTTATAAATGTGGCATTTGCTCCTAAACCATCTAATTGATCGGTTATTGAAAGTCCGGCATTATTTTCATTAGTTACTGTAACATTATCTGCAATGTAAATATCATTGGTAAACTGAACTTCAGATGTTCCGGTAATGGTTAAATCCTGATTTACTGTAAACGAAGATGAATTGGTAAATGATCCATTATTCTCAATACCTCCCACAAAATCAAAGTCATCACGATTTGAAGTATATGTTCCTCCAGATTCAACTGTAAAAAGTCCTGTAAATGTACTTGAACCATTACCATCTGTGTCACTTATTGTTCCATTTACTGTAGTTGTTCCTGTGACAGTTAAGTTACATCTTTGAATATTAAAATCTCCCGTAGACTCTACAATCAAATTTCCACCAACATCTACGGAACCTCCTGAATTGTCATCATTGGCATTTCCTTTAATAGTAAAATCGTTATTGATTGTAACATCATCATTATCAAAATCAACTGTACCATTTTCTTCAATGGTAAGGTTATTAACTGTAAATCCTATATTCAAATCTCCAACATTATGAAATACTGTTACATCTTCATTACCTCCCTGACCGGGCACAACTCCTGTATTCCACGTGGAGGCACTATTCCAGTTGCCTGCTTGTACTGAAAATGTTCCTGCAGGCAGACCATCAAAACACCCTGTTGATTCACCTAATGTCCATTCTCCTTCTAACTGTGAGACATTTGTAAAAGAAATTTGATTAGAGCTATGATTATAACTTGTAGTCGGTTCATTCTCTTGCCATATACTACCGTCGAAATGACCAACCGTTGTAAGATTTCCTTCAACTATAGGAACTAAAACATCATTATCCGAATAGTTAAAACTTCCTGTAGATGATGTTATATTCAAACCTGAAGATGAAATGTCCCAGTATCTTGTCAGTGCATTATCTGAACCTACAGTTAAGGTGTGACGACTTTCATATAGTCTTACATATAAGTTACCATTTACATCACTACCACTAACGGAAGTTAATATCATTGGTGTGTATTCACCCCCAATACCTATCGGGTAAGTTATTTCAAAATCGGAAGCTGTATTTCCGGCCTTTTGTATATAGCCATTATTAGAAATATTTATCATTTCCGATGAACTATATGAAGTTTCCGGAATTAATGTTGACGCATTACCCAAATATAAACGCCTATTTTCAATATCCAAAATAGTTCCTAGTGTTAGTGTACCATAAACATTAGCACTATTTCTTAGTGTTTTTGAACCTCCTGTTAGTTGCAAGTTACGGTATGAGACATTTCCTACTATTTGATTCCCTGCATTATTATAATAAACAGTTGAACTTGATCCCATGGTAAATCCATTACCGTTAAAATCCCCATCAATGTATAATTCACCTGTAGCTACTCCTACAAATCGAATATTGTTACGATTGGAATTTGCCTGGTTAATATCTCCATTTACTGTTAATGTTCCATCTTCTATGTCTATCCTGGTATCTTCACTATTACTTCCTGTATTAACCATCTCCACTGATCCACAGGTAAGCGTACCGGAATTAACGTAAATGTTTTGGTCTCCTGCATCAGCATCCGGATTACCAAAAGTAATTGCACCAGTTACAGTTAAGCTACTACTTCCCATCGTTATATCAGTGGCAGAAGTTGTACCATCTGCAAATGTTAAGCTACCAATTGCATTACCTGGTGAAATGTCTAAAGTTACCTGCGCACCATTCTCAATGCTCACATCTCCTGTACCGGCTGATTGCCCTGGATACTCGGTGGCAGCGATCCATCCGCTATTATATACCTCCCAAGACGCAATATCACTCCAATTGGCACTTCCTGTTACTATCGTACGGTAATCGCCATCTGACTGAGCCAGAGCGCTTGATGTAAATAACAATAACAATAAAACAACACTCCCGATCCCCTTATGAGAACATAAATACCTTAATTGCACCATACATCTTATAATATAGCAAGTTACTCTCCCGTAACTTGTAGTTTAATACATCTGAATTTAATAGAGTTCTACTTTCCCCATTTTTGTTGTACTAAATACGAACAAGATCAAATAAAGTTTTGATGATTTTCAAATATGTGACTACCCTTATAATTTACATGATTAATCAACCTTTTTTTAAGATGAATTAAAGACTGCCTAAAGCATAAAAGTCAGCTTCGTTTAGATTCTCTTATTAAGCACAAAATAAATCGCCTGACCATAACTGATCAGGCGACAGATAGCAACTTTTCTCTTGTTCTTATTTTACAAATATTTTCTGCTCAAAGGTATTGTTGGCTCCTGAGATCTTAACGATATAAATACCTGGTTTCACTTTCAAATCATGGTTAAATTCTTCCCCTTCAAACTCCTTATTCAACACCTTAACTCCTGTAACAGTATAGATATCAATCTCTTTCCTATTTGTCTGCCATTTACAAGTTACTTTGAGCAATGACTCATTTTGTATATAAATTTTCACTGCTTCGTCTGAATCCTTATTTACATCCTCAATATCAGTTGGAACATCAACCTCTTTGGTTTTAAAATGCAACACGAAACGCTCATCATCTGCTCCTTCTTTACTGGTAAATTCATACTCTGTTTTATCGGTCATCTGTTTTAGAACACCGGCCTGTTTATCTTCCAGGTGTATTTCATAATCATCAGAAATTGATTCAATACCATCGATATAAATCAGATGTTTACCTTCCTGAGTGCGTACTCCTAAATCCTGTGTGAAATCGTCGCTGGATTCAGGAAGCACATTGATCACAGCTTTATATCCATCAATTATGGAATAGATGTATGAAAGATTATTAGTTTCAAAACGCTGTTCGGAATCCATCCTTGTAAATGCACTTGTTTCTCCTTCCCTTAAAGCAATTACCGCTTCATCTGTTACTTCAATTTCGTTAATTAGCTTAACCCTGATCTCGTTTTCATTTGACGAAATCACCGACTTGAGTGATGCTTTATTAATATCTTGTATGCGATTAGAAGCTTGCATAGTAACGTCTGTACCTGCTTTACCAGCATCTGTTTTAATATAAAATGCCTGCGATGGTGCCAAAATACCTTTAAATGCGGCAGGTGAACTAATGCCTGAGCTTATGTTATAGGTCTCAAATGTCTTATCTGCATTACTTGTTGAAACGGTTACATAAATTGTTCCCGCAGTGTTAGCAAAATCCCCCGTTCCCGATGGATCAGTCGGTAATTGATAATATGAAGGGTATGGATTAGCCATTACCTGCCACTCACTTTGTAATGCCCGACTATAAGATGCATCATTATTAGGCGTGCCAGTATGGCTTACTTCTGCTCCTGTATCTTTGACCTTCAACAAATATCCCTTTAATTCATTTTGTCCTGCCAGATCATATGTCCCTACGTTACTTGAAAC
The DNA here is from genome assembly GCF_982718395.1 of Carboxylicivirga sp. Classification (NCBI taxonomy): domain Bacteria; kingdom Pseudomonadati; phylum Bacteroidota; class Bacteroidia; order Marinilabiliales; family Marinilabiliaceae; genus Carboxylicivirga; species Carboxylicivirga sp. Next base: position 51,939 of record NZ_CEXQWX010000002.1, on the reverse strand, counting down.
CTTATAAAATGAACCGCCGTCCTGATAATCATACATGGCATAATCATTAAGCTGTACATTACGAATAGCTTCGTAGGAACTAGTTGTTGGATTCGAGATTCCATGCCCGACAAACCACCATCGAAGATTATCATACGTCCACTTAAATGATATATTACCAGTAACGGTACCATTTGTAATGATGGAACTAGGCTGATCATTTGTATTCTCAACAAGAACGGTCCCGTTGTTAATTACATCACCATCTATTGTCACGGCACTACCAGCCTGAATTGTCAGGGTGGCATTACTTGCGACTTCCAGGTTATTCATATTAGCATCTCCTGATATAATCGGATAAGTGTCGCCATGATATGGATGCTCAGGAATAAAAATATCTGTCGTTCCATCAGGAACATTACCGGTTGACCAGTTTTGTGGCAGTTCCCATAATGGTGAAGCACCTAACCATCCGTCAGAAGTAACAAAGACTATATAGTCCTCGGATTCGCCTGTTCCTGAACCACAAGGATTACCCGGATTACTCTCACCAGTGAATTGTACCCTCATGCGGGTGGTACCCGTTACAGCATCATTTGGAACATCAATTACATCCGTTCCTGAAATAACAACAATCCCTGTACTATTTGTATTTCCAATTGTGAATCGTTCTCCACTATCCAGAAAGTCTTCATCCTGATTCCAATCAACCCAAACCCAGGCATAACCACTGCCACTTGCATTATAGCCACCAATGGTAATATCGTATGTTTCTCCTTTGGCAAATGTTGTCTCCTGATCTAAATATTCTACATATCCACCGTCATCACCTGATGAATTATCCAATGTATTAATGATTACATTGGCAATGTATCTATTGGTCGACGTATGCGTTGGCTGACAATAATTTGTAATGGTAACCGGGTCTGAATCACCAGAAACCAGGCTACCAGAAGCTGCACTTAAGGTAACCGTACCTGTTGAACCAAAAGTCAGGTTTGAAAATGAAGCTGTTCCACTTACAGGACTAGCACTTGCGTTATTCATAGCAATTGATCCTCCGGAGCCATCGTTTGTCAATGAGATAGCTGTTCCGAAACCTATATCAACATTGCCATTTTCATCTGTGGCTGCGACTTTAACAATCTGACCTAATACGGTATTAACTGTTGCATTGGATGAAGGTTGCTGTGCAAATTGTAATTCTGTAGCAACGATTTCAATTGTAACAGCGCCGCTTTCTATAGACTGATCTACAACAAAATCATCCCCCCATCCGGTTACTATTTCATTATTGTCCAACTTAAAGTCAAAAACATCTCCATCATTTATGCCTGCTCCATTTAAATCAGATTGTAGCCAAATCTTTAACTGATAGGTTTCTGAAGCAGTGTTATCAATGATAATATTGGTTCCGGAAGTATTAAAAGTAATGGCTGAACTGGTTACTGTACCTGCTAGACCATTTACATCAACATCAGGTCCAAATAACATGGCTCCTGCTATTGCATCACTCCAATCTGCTATATTATTGGCCGTTCCTTTACTAATCACCAATTGCTGAATAAGGGTTCTTTCTTCAGGTGGCAACAGTAAACCGTTCTGCGAATTATTATCCTCTAATGTAAATTCAAAAACCTGCAGTGCTTCTGTTGAGGTATCTAGCAATGAACTTATTGAAGCTGGTGATGAACTACCCTGACTGACTGTTGATGTGGCTGTATAAATTCCTCCTATTTCTATATTATCGATACTGAATCCTGGAGTGTTTCTTGTATTATTATCATCATTAACCCATCTAAATTCAAGCGTTTGATCACCAACTGTCCCACAAAAAGATGTCAAATCAATTACGGCACTCTGCCAAGTACCATCGTCACCCTGATATTCTGCAACCCCACTTACCCTCACGTTATTAAACCAAACCTCTCCATAATCGCGACCAGCTTCTCCCTGACATCTCCAATCAAAAGTTAAAGTTGCAGATTGCATGTTCTCCAAACTAATGTCTACCTTTAATTCAGCATTTCTGGTATCATTTCTATCATAACGAGTGTTAACCCCAGTAGTACTTGTTGTAATATAAGCACCCTGACTACCTTGTGAAAACATTTGACTACCGCCAAGCCACCATATAGTATTCGTCGCATGACTTGATGTTCTGGTCCACTCACTATAATCTCCATCTTCCCAATACTCAGTAAGAAGTGTTACCTTATCTGGCGTACCTGCATTTCTTTCAGTACCTGAAGAGTAAGTACCATTTCGAGCAGACCATATTTTGTAACTATAAGTGGTGCTATATTTTAATGGCTCATGCTGATACGTCTCCAAATCACCAATATAAATGATGGTACCTCCACCTGCAAGAACATCTCCTACTGTATATTCTGTGCCTTCCTCCAGGTCGCCTATACTCCCCGATTCAGAAACAGCTATTATGACATCATCTCCATACGCATTTTTTGTCCAATCTAAGGTATTATACAAGTCATTCAGATTGGTTGCACTAAAGGATGCCGGATCTGCTATTGTTCCGGTTATACTGATGTTATCAATACATAATCCAGGATTTTGCTCTGCTCCGGTGGTATTATTATACCATTTAAATGTCAGCTCGCTGATATTGCCTGTATAAGAAGACAGATCGATGGTTTCCTGATTCCATTGCGTATCTGCATCCCTATATTCCTGACTTGAAGAAATTCTGGAGCCATCTAAATAACACTCTCCATAAGCCCGATCTTGTCGTCCATCCGCTTTCCACCAGAATGTTAACCCTGCTGTTTCAAACCCTCTTAAATCTACACTTATTGTCAGATCTGTATTTGTCCACTGAGAATTATCATAAGCCGCAGTAACACCTTTATCGTAGGAGATGTATGCTGATTTTGAACCACTTTGGGAATCGGCGCTACCATTTACCCAATTATTATATGATACGGCACTAAAATTCCATTCATCAACATCACTTTCAAAATCTTCGGTATATGGCAGATCAACAGGAATGGAAACTTCTTCTGTTATTGCACTTGAATAGGCATTGGCATTAACAGACCAAATGGTATAATTGAGTTTTCCAGAGAAATTACCTGTATGGGAATATGAGTTTGCTGATCCTATATATACAACTTTACCTCCTCCTTGCAGGTAATCCCCAACTGAATATGATACGCCGCTTTCTGGTCTTCCAACAGCACCAAAAGACGAATAGGCGATGATTACATCATCATTATCTGTACTCTTGGTCCATAATAAATCAACCTGGTCTGAAGAAACAGCTGTACCTGCAAAGCTTACCGGACGGGCCACTTCACTACCTGTAATTCTGATTTCGTCAATACATAGTCCCGGATCCACACCAGAAGCCCAGTCACAGTAAAACCACACTCCCAAATCAAATGTGCTGTTAATATAACTTGTTATATCAATTACCTCTTCAACCCAGGTTTCCTGGCTGACCAAGGCATCGCTTATTAGGGTATTATTTTCATATATCTCTCCGCGATCGTATCCTGCTTCTCCTACACATTTCCAGTAAAATGTCAACTCCGCACTTTTATAACCCGAAGGTATAGCAACACTTTTCTCAAGGCCTACCCAACCATTGCCCGTCTCATCATAGGTTGCTGATACTCCATTATCCTCAGACACATAAGCTGAGTTGCTTCCCAGATAGGCTTCCGCTGAACCAATTACCCATTGATGATCGCCCGATAAAGAGCCTAATGTCCAACTATTTGCATTTCCACTTTCAAAATCTTCGTAAAAGATGGTAGCTGCACTCAACATTTCAATTGATAGCTTAACTGCCTTTGAATATTCCAGCGATCCATTAACTGACCATATTGTCAGATAATTATCCACTCCTGCTGTTATATTAGTTCCAGCTAAGGAGGTTGCCGAACCATTATAGATAACGGTTGCACCACCTAAGCTATTACCTTCAGCATAAGTGGTACCGTCAACAGGAACAATTGACAAGTCACTCGTTGCAATGGTGATCATTACATCATCATTACTTGCATTTAATGTCCAGCTTAAATCAACAGTATTGGTTGTCAGGTTGGTATACGTAAAACTTGTTGGCTCGTCAACCGAACTGACCAAACCTATATCCTCCAAAATATCATTGAGTACATCGTTACTTCCCTGCTCGTTTTCCAGATCAGTAAAATCACCTTCATCATTTGTATCGTCAAAAGTGCCACTTCCATTATTATCGGTAACTGTGCCATCAACATAAACATCAGTACCGGTAACAATACGAGTCCAGGCATTACCATCTAAGGTCAGATCACCACCAACCACAAGCATACCTGTATTATTAAATACGAAATCAGCAATTTGAGCATCTCCTCCGACCACTACTGTACCATGTAGTTCATGTTGGTATCCCCATCCGGCGTCTTCCAGATAAAGATTACCATGAACAATGAGTGTTCCACCATTATCAACAATAACTTCTTCATCAGCTGTGAGGTCTCCAAAAATTTCAAGTGTTCCTCCATTAAAAACTCTTAATATTCCACCATTGTCATTAGTAAAACTACCTTCAACAATGAATTTCCCTTCAACGATGGCGCTATATCCCCAAAGATCACTCCCACGGGCATCAATACTATTACCACCTCCCTGGTCGGAACGGGTGATCTCAGCTCCGGTTGAGATTCGAATTGAGTTATTTAATGTGCCATTGGCAGGAGGTTGCGATCCGCTCCACGAACCAGCCTCGTGATATCCTCCAGTTACCGAATTACTTGTGTATTGTGCATAGCTCACTCCTGTCCCCAACAGAAGCACAGCAATCATTGAAGCAATGAAGTTGTATCTCATATCCTCTTTTAATACTTTTCAACATCCTGCTATCTCCCCATAACATAAACAGAACCTCCCCAATTCAGCAGTAAAAGTTTATACGCAAATATCAGCATTGGTTACCAAATTAACTTTAATTAACAAGATGATATTCATCACTAAACAGTATATACGGATCGTATCTTTATCTACATAATGGTTGTAAAGATACGATCCATAAAAAAGAAACTTGCACAAAAAAGCCCCCTTACCGGAGGCTTACTTTTGATATGCTGTAATATACTATCGTATAAATACCTTTTGTTGATACCTGGATTGGTCCGCGGTCACCTGAATAATATAAACACCGGTTGTCAAACGTAATGACTTGTTGTAGATGTTACCCACAAATTCGTCTTTTGATACCTCTTCACCAGAAATTGAATATATCGATACATTCTTTTTATCTGTTTGCCAATCACACTTAATTGTTAGTTCATTACTACCTTCAATATAAATGGCAACTCCCTCGTCCACCTTCTCTTCACTTACAGAAGTAGCAACCTGCACCTTTTTCAAATGCAATACAAAACGCTCATCAAAGTCTCCTTCCTCAGTACTAAACTCATAAATGGTTCCAGTCTGCATATTCGTTAAAACACCGGTTAATTTATCTTCCAAAGTAATTTCACAATCACCATTAAGAGATTCAATACCATCAATGTACAGCTGATGATTACCGGTTTGGGCTTTAATACCAATTGCCTGGATTATATCTTCATCCACAGGTGGCAACACATTAATGACAGCTTTTTTGCTTTCAACCACCGAATAAATATATGATACACCATTGCTATTAAAGCGCTGTTCTGAATCCAGCTTTGTAAAACCTGATTGTCCACTATCAAAAAAAGCAATTACAGCCTCGTCGGTCGATCCATTTTCATTCTTCAGCTTTAATCGTAGGACATCACTTTCTGAGCTTTTCTTTGCCGATTTAAGTTGCGTTGTTACTGAGTGCATTCGATTGGCTGCCCGCATTTTAATATCGCCTGCACTATAGGTTTGTACATAAAATCCTTGGCCCGGTGCTATAACACCTGTAAACTCTGCAGGTGAGCCAATTCCTAAAAGTGAATTAAAGGTATGGTACACCTTGTCTGAGTTGCTGGTAGATACAGTTACATAGATATCTCCGGTCGTATTATCAAAATCAGTTCCGGCACCTGATTCGGTAGGCACCTGATAATATGACGGATAAGGGTTAGCAATCACTTGCCAGTCTGTTTGTAAGGTCTTAGTATATTCTGCATCATTATTAATCGCACCACTCATTGTCAGTGGTGTATTGTCATCTTTTACTTTAAACAAGTATCCTTTTATAGGACTCTGAGCAGTGAAGTCATAGGCTGTTTGGGATATTTTGGCAAACACATCCGGGTCTTGATAATCGTACAGCACATAATCATTGGTACCTCCGTTAGTTGTTAATATATCATCATAATCAGATATGTTTGCATCTGAAATAGGATGACCAATAAACCACCAACGGGTATTATTATAAGTCCACTCAAACTTAATATCGCCTGTTACATCTCCATATACTATGAAGGAAGTAGGAGTAGTATTTGAGTTTTGAACAATCAGTTCAGCTCCACTCTCGACGGTAATGTTTCCTAAAATAGATATCTGACTACCTTGCGAGATTGTAAAACTGGCTCCTGTTTTAACGGTTAAATCCTGTATGGTTAATACTGACGGGCATTGCGGCAATGAAGCAACATTATCAATAATCACCTCATCCAACGAACCGGGAACTTCGTTACCACTCCAGTTACCCGATGTGGCCCAATCGCTTGATTCAGATCCATCCCAGTTATATGACACTCCTGTATTATCAACATTGTCGGAGATTATATCTATTAATTCATTATCATTAGAATCGTTTAACAAATCTTCTATATCCAATGGTTCATTGGGCAAATCAATATCTACACCTTCATTAGCATCCGGATCGAGCAAATAAACATCGCCAACTATCCCGTTTACATTCCCGCTTGAATTCGTTAAAACTCCACCCACAACTAAATTACCTGAAACACCCATATCTGTATTTTTCAGATCCACATCACCAAGTACAATAACGTTACCACTTATATCGCTATTCGTATTTTTTAATGCCATATTTCCATGTACAATAAAAGTGGCACCAGAACTGATAATAATCTTCTTGTTATTGGCATCGAAGAAGTTTCCTAATACGATAACAGTATCGCCACTGGCAATTGTATAGTTAGATGATAATGTATAATCAGAACCTGCAGAACCCCATTCTGTAGTTGCCGCCTCCATTATAAGAGTGAAATGAATAAAAACAACAGCCAGAAAATATTTATGTATATGTCTCATAATCGTTGACTTTTTAATTCAAGTAACATTAACAACTATCGACTTGCGATGGTTTTGTTAAATATAACGCTACTCATATTGGAAAGTTACATAAGCATCTATGAATAACACTTTTAACTTGACAACCGTCATGATTTAATTGATTAAAGGATATTTAAGTCCTTTATTACTTACTGAAATAATAAAACGGAGGCAAAGGTAATATCTTTGGCATATATAAAAAGCCAGATCAATAAGTATCACAATTTTTGAAATGATAATGTTTACAACTCCAAACGTGGATGCTTATTTATGATATGCGGTTATCCTATCGTACAAATACTTTTTGCTGATATCTGCTTTGTTCTCCAGTCACTCGAATAACATAAATGCCTGACGTCAAGCGCAATGATTTATTGTAATTGTTACCAACAAATTCATCCTTTGAAACTTCTTCGCCAGTCATTGAGTATACAGCTACAGTCTTTTTATCAATGTGCCAATCACATTTAATCGTTAATCGATTATTGTTCTCAATATAGATTTGAACTCCTTCTGCTGTATGTTTGTTTTCCGTCTGTTCTTCAATAGAGGTGGCTATCTGTGATTTTTTTAAATGCAATACAAAGCGTTCTTCAAATTCACCTTCCTCTGTACTAAAGTCATAAAGGGTTCCTTTATGCATATTCATTGTGACACCTGTCAATTTATCTTCCAAAATGATTTCAATATCCTCATTAAAGGATTCAATACCGTCAATGTACAGTTGATGTCTCCCATCTTGAGCCTTTACACCGACAGTTTGAAGAATGTCCTTATTCACTGTTGGCAGAACATTGATGACAGTTTTTTTACTTTCAACTATTGAATAGATATATGATACACTATTATCATTAAATCGCTGTTCAGAATCTATCCTGGTAAAACCTAATTGTTCATCATCAATAAATGCAATAACAGCCTCATCTGTCAAACCATTCTCATTTTTTAACTTTAATCGTAACACATCGCTTTCAATGTTTTTCTTAACTGATTTAAGCTGAGTTGCTACCGAATGTACCCGATTGTCTGCCCGCATTTTTATACTACCTGGCGAATCTGTTTGCACATAAAATGCTTGTCCGGGTGCTATAATACCGGTAAACTCAGCCGGTGATCCAATGCCCAAAAGTGAATTAAATGTATGGTATACTTTATCTGAATTGCGGGTTGATACGGTCACATATACATCACCGGAAGTATATTCAAAATCAGTTCCTGCACCAGATTCTGTTGGTAATTGATAATGTGACGGGTAAGGATTGGCTATCACTTGCCAATCTGTTTGCAGAGTTTTTGTATATTCTGAACTATTATTAATTGTACCACTCATAATCAGTGGCGTATTATCATCCTTAACCTTAAATAAATAACCTTTTATCGGACTCTGCGCCGAGAAGTTATAACTTGTTTTAGAAATTTTGGTGAACACATCGGGATCCTGATAATCGTACAACACGTAATCATTAGTTTCGTCGTTTGTCAGCAAGATATCATCATAAGATGACATCTGTGCATTGGAAATGGGATGACCAATAAACCACCAACGGGAATTATTATAGTTCCACTCAAATGTTATATCACCAGTAACGTTTCCATGTACGATAAAGGATGTAGGATTGGTGTTAGAATTGTAAACCTTTAAAACAGCGTTTGTTCCAATATTTATATCCCCATAAATAGTAACCTGACTACCTGTTGGAATCGTTAATTCTGTGTTGTCTTCCAGTGTCAGGTTCCAGGCGTAGTATTGTTTACTAGTACAAAGAGTTGAATAGTTTGAAAGTCCGCTAGAAATGGTAACATTACTTGTGGAAGTTGGCACATTACCTGAAGCCCAGTTACCAGCTACATCCCAATCGGTTTCGCTACCTGATACATCACCCTGCCAATCGGTCCTGGGTAGTAAATTGGTATCATATCCTGAATCCTCAATAAAATCAACTAAAACATCTTCTTCCAGGACAGGGGGATCTGATCCAATCAAATCTGTTATATCACCGTCTGCACTTCCCCCGCTATAACCCCAATCGTCAGGATCACTTAAATATACATCTCCACTGCTTGTTTCTCCACTTCCTCCGAATCCGCCCTGAAAACTGTATTCACCACCAACAACCAGGGTACCATTATTATCAACACCAACATTGGTTCCATACAAACTCTGCACGGTCAGGTTACCGGTTACAATTAATGTTCCCTCAACAGTTAGGCGGGGACTAGCTAATGCTTCCACCGTTAGATTGCCATTTACAATCATCACACCATCTTCGTCAATATCGACTGTGCGAGAAGTAATATTGCCATTAAAAGTTACTTTTCCGTTGCTATTAATAGTTATTGAGTTGTAAGTGGCTCCTGCAAAAGTTAAATCCTGTCCGCTTGTTACAGTTAAATCCTGAGCATTACTTATGTACGAAAGAAAAGTAATAGCTATTGTTATCAATAGATATTTACAAAAGGGGTTCATGTTTGGTGATTTTACCCCGTTTTACGATCTACCCATATTAAGGTCATCCATTATTCAACAAACCATCAAAAATCATTGATAATCATACAAAAAACAGTGACCAACATAAATACAATATATTAATCACCTTATTCATCTAATTATCAATACTTGAGATTCAATTTTTAATTCATTTGTATTGATAACAAAAACTTAGCAGATATTTTTATATTTTAATGCTTCCAATTTCAAAAACTAAACCACCATAAAATGCCACTAAAATTCGGACTTGTACCTAACACTCTTAAATCGCAATCGGGTAAATATTTGGCTGTGCCAAGTGATAACCAATCGTATAATCTTGAGGATATTATTGAAATAATGATACAAAGGGGAAGCACTGTTACAAAAGCTGAAGCTCTGGCTGTTATTGAAGAGTATCACGGGGCTATTGAAAACCTGATTAATAACGGTCATACGGTAAACACAGAACTTTTTTCCATCTCAGGTTCGATTAAAGGGAGCTTTGAAACGCACAATGAACCCTACTCTCCAGACAAACACCTGGTACAAATCAACATTAAAGCAGGCAATCGCTTAAAAGCCTGTTGCGAAACAATTAAACCCCAAAAGATTATGCTTAAAACCCGACAACCAACCATAAAGCACCTGGTGAACCACATTAAAAATGAGACAGGTAATAATTTAAGTGCCGGACACATCATTACAATAAAAGGTAAATACCTGAAGTTTGATGAAAGTGATCAGCAACAAGGCGTTTTCTTTACCTGTAATCAAAGCACCAAAGTAAGGGCTACAAACATTATTAAAAACAAACCTTCTGAGTTAATGCTAATTGTACCTGATAAGCTGGAAAAAGGTAAATATCAATTAGAAATCCGCACTATTATTTATCGCACCAAATCAATCAGAATATGTAAGTGCGATATATTAATTAGTTGAGAATAATACAAAATGAGCAAAATGAAAGACAAACGAATATTTCTTCCTTTATACATTAAATCATTAATTATAATAAGTGATCCATTTGTTCTTTTGGGCCTCTTGATTTCTATTCCTCCCATTATTTTTGGATTAGAAGTTTTTGATTTGGAAAACATGAACATAACCTTAACATGGACGATTATCCAAGCTTCAATCCTGACAGCATTAGGACTTATCAGGTCGATAAGACGAATAAGCATTATAGAATCAGCAACAACATTTGCAAACGGTATCGCCGTTGGAGAAGTAGTCTTGCTGGATTCAAATAAAATAAACCATCACAAAACAATGTTTAGACTGAGCATTGAATTCCAAATTGAGAATAATAAATCAAGTATTATCAAGAACTATTATCTCATAAATAGCAACATTTCGAAAAGTAAGTATGACTATAAGTTTGTATTTGATGAGAACAATCCGAAAAAGGCTGTCTTAATTAATCTACTGCCTAAATTGGCGAGGAACTACATTCGAAAACTAGAAGATACCATTGCCAATAAGCTGCAATAGAGCATTAGTTATTCGGCAAATCTGTCAAGTCTTTGCAACAATGACCAACACCAAATCAGTGATTTGGAATTTAAAGCTGAAAAGCTAAAATCAAATACAACTCTTTGGTTCAAATCAACCTGAAAGATTGCAAGTTAAAATCCCCATACGCCACCATGCTGTGAAGTCGTTAATACGCATACATTCTATTTCTATTAAGCATATATAACCTAACCCAATTGGGTTAGATAGTGCGACCCAACTGAGTCGCGATATATGACCCAACTGGGTTATACTGTCTGACCCAGCTGGGTTAAGGCACTTGACCCAATTGGGTCAGATTACTAAACTCATATAGGCTTGATAACTTATAGTACATTCCATACCAGGCTGAATAGCAAAGCCCATCAATTGACGGGCTTAGTAAAACATATAATTGGGGTATATTCTACTCTACTTTGCGTAATCCTTTCCAGTCGGCCACACAGCAGATTTTACTTTTTAAGTTCGGACACTTTTCTTCCAGAACAGCCTCAACTTCAGACGGGCGTTCCAAACCATTAAATAATTCCATTGGGAAATCTGCATCAGACAACTCCAGTTCGGTATCAACATTTCGCAGGCCAAAGGTACGTACTTCAATTTCCTCAAATCCAGGCATAATCTGCGTACTGCTTTTAATATAGCTAAATGCCCCTACCCGATCTTCGGCCACTACGGGCACAACATGAAACGCTCTTTCAACCTGCGGTAATAGCAGTTGACGAAATTCACGACCGGAAATACCCAACACCATCGATAAAACAATACCTCCTGAGATAATTATTTCACCTGGTTTATAGCGTTGATAATTGAAGTGAATCGGATGTGTATTCTTGAAATAAGTCGCCCAAAACAGGTTTTCGCTCTTACCTACCGGACGGACAAACGGGTGTAATAATAAATCACCTTCATTAAAATCATCAATTTTATTCTCAATGGATATACCACGAACGCGGGCCAGTATCTTCTCTTTAAAATGGTGGTTCTTATGTGAATCGACCAGGTTACCGCTCTGATCACCAAATACTGTAATTCTGGGAAACAATGTTACCCGCTCCAACGAAAAGACGGGTTCACCTTTTTGGTTGGACAATATATGCTCCGACACCACGGTTGAATAATTTCCCTTTGAGGTATCCTGAATATCTTTTATCTGTATTACACATGAAAAGGTATCACCTGCAAATGCCGGATTCAGATATAAAGCATTTCGTATCTCCAGATGAAGCAAACTCGAATGGGCAAAATTCTCCACTCCCAGACTCAATGTCAGGTTCATCAAAAAACCGTAGGGCAAAAACATTTCATGGAAACCCAGAATACCAGCAAACTCGCGACTATTCTCAGGGTATGATGAGGTAGGCATTAATCCGCTCCATAAACTATGAACCGATTCGTCCACCGTTATATTAAAATGACTAACAATTTCTTGTCCGATTGAGACTTGGTTAAGATCCAATCCGTAATTAACTCTTCTGTTTGGCTTAATATATCCTTGCATGGTTTAATGTTATAAGCCACAAAAATAAAGCTTTTACACATAGAAATAGCGCTCATAACAAGCACTATAGAAGGAAAATGACGTTCAACTTTCAATCATAAAATCAAAACAGGATAACTGCTTTCAATTTTTAAAAACATGTTTAATCATGCTTCGAGATAATAAGATGTATGACTTATTTTTTTCAAGGGATCGCATCTTTATTTGCATTATGGGTATAAAGATGCGATCCCTAAATGATTTTATATACATAACAGGTAAAAGGCTTACTAAATTTCAGAAACGTAGAAGTCAGCCCCAAATGCTGTAAACAAATAACCCCTTTAAACATCTTAACTCCATACTCCTTTCATCTCTTCGCCGCATAATTCGCATTTGCCATAATCTTCGCCGATAAGATTCAACGAATAATCGCTTCTATTGATCATTTTAGACTGACAACTGCTGCAATAGGTATGAGAGTATTGACTTATACCAATATTACCAACATAAACATACTTCAAACCTTCAGACTTTGCTAATTCTGCAATCTCGATCAACTGCGGTATTGGTGTGGCATTCAGATGATGAAGTTTATAAGCAGGTACAAAACGATTAAAATGAATTGGAACTTCCTGAAAATTGTTCTCAACCAACCACGATAACATGTCCTTTATTTCGGTCATATCATCAGAATACCCGGGAACGATCAGGTTACAGATCTCTAACCAAACGGGCGATTGGTTTATTGTCAGCAAGGTATTCAAAACCGGAGTCAGCCTGGCCCCGCACAATTCCTGGTATTGCTTATCGTTAAAGCATTTAAGGTCGATATTAGCAGCATCAATGTATGGTAGCAAGTTTCTTAATGGCTTGGGATTGATATAACCGGCTGATACCAGAATATTCCTTAGTCCTTCTGACCGGGCTAATTGGGCAATCTCCAGCATATACTCATAATACACTGTTGGGTCGGTATAAGTATATGCAATAGATTGGCAACCCTTCTCCAGGGCCATGCTTACTACTTCTTCGGGGTTTACATATACTTCATCTGATTGGGATGGACTTGACTGTGAAATATTATGATTCTGGCAATTTAAGCAGGCCAGATTACAACCTTTGGTTGATATAGATAAAGTGGACGTTCCCGACAAAAAATGATACAATGGTTTCTTCTCAACGGGATCGATATGCAAAGCACATGGATAGCCATAATTTATAGCATATAGTTTGCCATTCTGATTTATTCGCGTCTTGCACAGGCCTGTTTCCCCCTCTTTCAGTCGGCATACATGCGGACACAATTCACAAATTACAGTTTCCTTACTCTTCCTATAATAGAGTGCTTCTTTCATTTACGCTATACTTCCCAATAATTTAACCCTGCATTACTTCTTCTGATTGTAATATTCTGGATTCAGCTCTTCTGTAGCCTTTAATATGGATTTGTCCCGTTGGTAACAAATCCACGACCGAGTAACTACTGTTTGTCATGCCTGAGTTATCAACCATCGCCTTTTGGGTGATGTAGTGAATACCGTTAATGTTGCTATAGCCACCTTCGTGCCGGTGACCTTGAAACACTGCATGTACCTTCTGACTGTTTTCCAGTATTATTCTCACTTCATCGGAGTTATTGACATATATCTGCCCTTTACCATCCAATGGCTGATGAATAAACACACAAACCGGTTCATCTGAATGATTGAGTTCTTCACTCAACCAATCTAACTGCTCTTGAGGAACAGCAGTATCAAACCACTCAAAATTATTGTTATCGTAGGATTGTCCGTCATCCCTGAAACAGGCATCAAGTACGATAAAGCGCCACCCACTGTTTAAAAATGAATAATAGGTGCGATGATTTGGAATTCCTGTATTGATAATTTCTTTTTGGAACTCTTCTTTTGACAGGCTATCTACATCATGGTTACCTAAAACATGATACCTGGGACCATTAAATTGGCTAAACACTGCTTCTATATCTCTTAAATATTTGAGCGTTTTGTTTTTATCCGGTACAGCGTTTTCATCTTTAAAATCTCCTGTTTCGATGGCAAAATCCAAATTGAGTTGGTTATAAAGTAAAATTGCTTCAGATAGTTTCTCTTTACTTTCAGCAAAATAACGATCCCACTTTACTTTTGCCTGTGCATAATGTATATCAGTTACCCAGCCAAATGAAATACTTCGTGCCTGACAAGCCTGCAAATATGGCGCTATGGTAAAACCTCCGACTAACCATGAACTGGTTTGAATAAACCGTCTTCTATCCATCTTTATCATCCTTAATAATCACTGCTTCAAATATAAATATATCTGCTTCTCTCCATCCGTCCCATCCAATTTTAGCTTTATCCCGCGAGCAATGTCCTAAATACTCTTCTACAGTCCATTGGTTTCTTGCTCCTACCTGAGGCAGAAAAGTGCCATGTTGAAATCCATTCATTATATAAATTCCATGACGCCCCACCTCTATTTTATTGATATCATCAATCAATTCGAGAGGTGTCAGAAGAGATATCTCAATTCGTATATCGTTTAATTCATCTTCTTTTATGGATTCAAAACGCGAATCGTCATAGGCCGCATCCACAGCCAATTTTTTAATCAGGTTATTTAAGTTTCCTTTATTACCAAACTGTCCAACACACCCTCTTAATTCATCACCATTATAAACAGAAACGAATACTCCTGATGACTTTACCTGAAGTTGTGTTTTATCATCTTCATCGTCCTGAAAATATAGCTGCCTGTTGATGGCTTCATGTGCCAGTCTGAGCATCTCTTTCTTTTCTTTCTTAGTTAGTATGTCTATAGTCCTTTTATCAGAAATGGCAATAGCCTGATAACCTACCACACGCGAATGATCTTTCGTCAGTTTCATTCCCGAATGCTGATAGCTCAGTCTGGTGTAAGTAACCTCAATATCCTGTGTTATATACAGTAAGGTCAATACCGAACTCCAGCCACATAATCTGGTAAAGAGATTGGGCACTTCTCCATCTTCAATATAGCTGATGTATTTAATCAAATCATCGGGATTATTGTTACAGATGACCCGGGCTGTCCGGCTATCTTCATCAATGGCATATTGGGCTGGCGGATAATGAGAAAAGTCACTGCTAATTATAAACAGGTTAGAAGGAATAAAATAGGCTTTAAGACACTCGGCTATTTGCTCGATTTCATTGGCATCTTTAGAGCCAATTAAAATGGGTACAATCTTTAAATTTGGTAGTATTCGCTGCAAGAATGGCAATTGAACTTCAAGTGTATGTTCCTCATGATGAATTTCATTATTGCCTGTAATCAGCATAGTCGCTGATTTTAATTCATTTAAAATTTCAGTATTAACATCCACATCTCCCATTGGTGTTTCAAATACAGATGCATTTGGTACTACAGCTCCACTATAGGATGCTTTATGACTGGTACCTATGAGAAAAACATTGTCAAAGGATTGGTTGGCAATCTGACAGTAGGCTTCGGCAGCTACATAACCCGAATAAACAAATCCAGCATGCGGAACAATTAGTGCCCGAACAGGCAGCAACTGTGGTTGTTGCTTATGCTCCTGAATGTAATTATCAACCTGGCGAACCAGTGATTCTTTATCATCCGGATAGAATACCCCTGCAACTGCTGCTTCCCGCTTCATTTTTTTATGAATTATAAATTAAAGGTACAAATCTTTTAGCCTTTCTGAAAATCAGGAAACAAGCATAATCCATGCTTTTTATGACAAGAAATTATCAGAATTATTTGCCATTTTTTTCACTTCAAAATTTGCAATAAAAAGAAAAGCATCTATCTTTGCACCGCAATTGAGAAAAACACGGATGACTCAGTAGCTCAGCTGGTAGAGCAACGCCCTTTTAAGGCGTGGGTCCAGGGTTCGAATCCCTGCTGAGTCACCACTTTTTAGATCTCTTCTTCTCTAGAGGTCTTTTTTTGATTCCAATTCAAGCATTATGTTAATATATATTTCGAAGTGGCTTCCAAGAGGTACTTCCCTTTAATTCTATATCTCTATATTTGCGCCTGTTAAAAGCAGATTAATGCAGAATGGTAAAACAACTTATCTTTTTCTGGTATCATCCTTAATGCTTTTTTCTTGTAATTCAGGGGAAAATACAATTGAGCCGGAAAACGGGATACTTAACTTGTCAGGCAAAAAACTATCAGACCCAATTACTCTTGATGGAAATTGGAACTTCTGTTGGGATCAATACCTTACATTCGATAGTTTAGGAAATCACAACTTAAAAAACAAACAACACATTAAAGTTCCATCCACATGGAATCAACTTCACGATTCGTTAAAATATGAAGCATTTGGAAAAGGCGTTTATCATTTAAAAGTAAAAAACAATAAAAGCCAAAATCTGGAGCTTAAGTTTAATACTTTAGTTACCAGTGCCTACAGGGTATTTATAGATACGGTTCAGATTGGTTCATCGGGAAATACGGGTTTTGATGGCAATTACAAACCTGCAATTACTTCGCAGGTAATACCATTTACAGTGTCAAACAATGATTTTAATATATACATAGAGGTAGTTTCAGCAGTTGCCATATTAATCACGATTCTTTCACCTCACTGGATTAATGCATATCCAATAAGATTAAAAGAAAATACGCAAATTATGAACATTTGCGAGGTTTGGTAGAATATTCTACCAAACTAATAGAATTTGTTCAGGTAAAATTTGAATAAATTTCGTTATATATTTGATTTTATATTTTTTTGAGAGCTATTAACCTAAGCTCTAAAATTAAAATTGAACCATGATTAAATGTATTGCAATTGACGATGAATCGCTGGCTCTGGGGCAGCTTTGTAACTATATAGAAAAAACACCCTACCTGCAATTGGTGGGTAAGTTCGATAATGCCATTGAGGCAATCGGTTTTTTACAGGAAAACACCGTTGACCTTATGTTTGTAGATATTGAAATGCCGGAACTCAATGGGATGGATTTTGTAAAATCCCTTAACAACCCGCCCAAAGTAATTTTTATCACCGCCTATAGTCAGTTTGCTTTGGAAGGTTTCAGGGTAAATGCATTGGATTACCTTTTAAAACCCATTGGTTATGCCGATTTCCTGAAAGCAGCTGATAAAGTCAAGCCCAACGCTACTGTAAGTCAGGTACAGAATATAAGCCAGGAAGAAGAAAACATTTTTGTAAAAACAGGAACCAAACACATTCGCATTAATCTGAACGATATTTTATACGTGGAAGGCATGCGGGAATATTTAAAAATTATTCTGGAAGACGGTTCATCTATTGTTACACTTATGTCGATGAAAAAAGCAGCAGAAGTGTTAAGTGAGGATAAATTTATGCGTGTTCACCGTTCTTATATTATCAATCTGAAATATTTTACCACACTGGAACGTAGCCGTATTATTTTTAACAAGGATACTTATATTCCTATCAGTGAACAATATTTGCCGAAGGTTAAAAAGTATGTAGAGGAAAATTCATTAAAAAAATAAAGGGGCGTTATCGATGACATTTAAGGAAGAGAAAAAGATATTGATTGTTGATGATCAACCTGAGAATCTCCAGGCCATTGTAAATTGTTTTTCAGACAAAGATTATAATTACAAGTTTCTGAAAGCTCCCAATGGAGAAATAGCATATAAGCTGGCTTTATCAAAGCTACCCGATTTAATTATTACCGACTGGGATATGCCCCAAATGAATGGTATAGAGTTGATAAGCACTTTAAAAAAAGAAACGCTTACTGCCGATATTCCGGTGATAATGTGCACAGGTGTGATGACCACAACAGAAAACCTGAATACTGCTTTACAGGCAGGGGCAGCAGATTATGTGCGTAAACCCATTGACCCGTTGGAATTGACTGCCAGGGTGTATTCCATGTTGTGTCTGTCAGAATCACACCGGCAGATAAAGCAGCAGAAAGCAGAAATTGCAGAGGAAAAAAACAAGGTAGAGGCTTTGTTTGTGGAAAGTGAGCTGGCCTATTTGCGGAATCAGGTAAGTCCGCATTTTTTAATGAATACCTTAAATAATATCCATGCCTTAATAGATGTGGATGCCGAAGAAGCAAAAGGATATATCATTATACTTTCCCGGTTAATGCGTCACCTCCTGTACGAATCGGAAAGAGAGAAGAACCCCATTCAGATAGAAGTGGACTTTGTGCGGAATTATGTAGAGCTGATGCGTCTGCGCTTTGAAGGAAAGGTAGATATACGGCTAAATGTTCAGGAAAGCATGCCCAGCTGCTTTATACCACCTTTGTTGTTTACCTCCTTACTTGAAAATGCATTTAAGCATGGAATCGGAATTCACAATAAGTCATTTATCCATATTGATATAAATTCAGAAGGAGAAAATTTTCTTTTTGAGATTAAAAACCTGATTCCCGACCATAGCAAAAACGCAAATAAACATGCCGGAATTGGCATTGTAAATACGCGCAAACGGCTGGATTTGCTATACAAAGGAAATTATCAGTTAATAATTACTGAGCACGACGATGTATATACAGCCCGGTTAGAGGTACCTTTTTATTAAAACCTGTTGAATGTTTATACGTAGACCTAACTGTTGTACTGATTATCATGTAATGCAAATTGGGGTTCGATATTTTGTATTAAAGAACACAGAGGCACTGAGTAACAAAATTTATTCAGGTGATTAGACTTAATGTTAAGGTTACCAACATCCGTAAGGATGTATCTCAGTGTTCTCGTTGTAAAAATATGATCATACATTTTATAAACAATCAAATTACAACAAGAGCAAATTATATACAGATAGTAAAATATTAAAGCTCTGTGTCACTGTGTCTCAGTGTTCTTATGATTGATTTTAAACCTTGATTCGCATATTTAATAGAAATATATGACCAATAGACTACTTATTTTATTACTTATTTTGCTGACTTTTAACCAGCAAAAGATAAATGCCCAACCACCTCATCGGGGAGGCATCCACAATAAATTAAAACACCTGGAAAGAGAATTGCAAAATCATCAACAAGAAGATGTAAAAAAAGTAAGATTGCTGAATAGTTACGCCGAACAGCTTATTTTATCGAATTCTGAAGATGCACCGGCAATCATTGAACAGGCGATGAGTTTAGCCCTTCAGCTGGGAAATAAAGAAGGAGCTATTGGAGCAAAATTGAATAAAGCAATCTTTTTTAATCGAAATAGAGATTTTCATAAAGTTTTAACACTTCCCGATTCCGTATTATCTGAAGCAAAAAAATTAAACTTAAACAAAAGTTTAGGAGATGCATACAAGCTCTTGGCCGAAATAAACATGAGTAGGCATGTGAATAATAAGGCAACACAGTTGTACTTTGGGAATGCCATTGAACATTATAAAAAAGAACCTGAGGCACATCAATTACTCCTTGAGTGTTATTCAAAACTGGCACGGATATACGATCATATGGGAAATCATAAAAAGGCCCATGATTGTTATGAACAAGTTGTCGAATACATGAAACAAGGAAGTGGAGGAACAAGGCTTGGGGAGAGTTATATCCAGCTTTATATTGCCAAACGGAAAATGGGAGATATGGAAGGAGCCAATGAACAAATGGCGATGGCTGAACAGGTTTATGCTCAACATCCATCACCACGGCTTAATATGCTGATTAATTTTGAAAAAGGAATGATGGCTTTCCATAGTGGTGATGCCATACTCGGAATGGAACTTTTACAAGTAGTACTTAAACAGGCAGAAGAAACAGGGGAAAAACATTTAAAAGAGCGTACTTATTTACATATGATAAAACTTCATATAGCAGAAAAAAACTATGAAGAAGCAATAAAGTATGGAAAAATTATTTTGCAGGAAGCAGAAAAAAGGGGTCATATTCCGGCCATAATTAAAACTAACGACGAATTAGGCAGGATATATTTACATCAAAAGGATTACAATAATGCCTACAATTATTTAAACAAAGCAGCACAAATAGCCGGGGAATATGCTGTTCAAGAATGTATGGTGTCTATCAGTTTTAACCTAAGTACCTTATACTATGAGCAGGGAAATATCGATAAAGCAAAAGAATATGCTTTAAACACTGTAAAATTCATGGATGAAACACCGGGTGTTGGGAATTATGGTTTTACAGCCAGACGTTTGGGAGATATTTATTTGCGATTGAAAGAATTTGGTAAGTCAGAGTATTATTATACAAAAGCATTAAAAGCATTTGAATACCCGGAGAATTTACAGGCAAAAGAAGGTATTTATTATGGCTTATTCTCGTTAAGCAAACAACAAGGAAAATATAAAGAAGCACTGGATTATCATGAACTTTATAAACAAGTTGGTGATAGCATTTTTAATGAAGAAAATGCATGGGAAATCTCTCGTATAAAAAGTCAATACCGGTTCGATAAGGAAAAACAAGCCATGTTGGCAGAACAAGAACGAAAAGATTTATTAGAGGAAGAAGAAAGAAAAGTACAGGCTATCATTCGGAATTCGTTGATTGTTGTGTTGGTTCTTATTCTTTTATTAGCTGTTGTTATATGGCAAAGTTATAGCCGAAAACGCAAAGCCAATCGCTTGTTATCACATAGAAATAAGGAAATAGAGGAACAGGCCGCACAATTAAAACATGCCCATAACCAATTAATTAAGCTGGACGAATTTAAACAGGACATGACAGGTATGATTGTGCATGACCTGAAAAATCCTTTGAATGTGATTATCAATTCGTCAAAAACAGAACCTCAACTGGCATTAAAGATGGCTCGGCAATCGGGTAAGCAGATGCTGAACATGGTGCTGAATATACTGGATGTGTATAAAGCCGAAGCAGCAAAAATCAGTCTGGACCTGGCAAACTACACTTTATCTACTATCTTAAACAATGCGATAGAATCCGTAGACTACCTGATAGAACAAAAGAACATCATCTTAGATGTAAACAAAAATACTGCTTATAATATCAGGGTCGATGGTCAGCTAATTGAAAGGGTATTGATTAACCTGTTAACAAATGCGATAAAGTATACACCATTAAACGGAACAATTACAATTGGCGTTAAAGAAGCAGACTCTCTTTTAAAAGTTAGTATTAGCGATTCAGGAGAAGGCATAGCAGAAGAAAAGAAACACCTGGTATTTGATAAATTTGCCCAGGCTAAAGCCAAACGTTCCGGCTCAGTTCGTTCAACAGGATTGGGACTTACCTTCTGTAAAATGGCAGTAGAAACGCATGGTGGAGAAATAGATTTTGAAAGTGAGAAAGGAAAAGGAGCTACTTTCTGGTTTACTTTACAATTGGCAGAACATGCAGAAAAAATCAACAAAGGGGGCAATAAGCAAATCAGATCAAATGATGTAGTTAAGGAACTAAGTATAGAGGATATGGCATACTTAAATCCCTACGTTGAACAATTAAAAGAGGTATTGGTATACGAATCCAGCGAAGTGGAAGCTGTTTTATCGGACATTGAAACAGGCGATAATGCTGCACTGATTCATTGGAAGAAATCAGTACTGGATTGTGTTTACACGATGAACCAGGAGCGGTATACAGAATTGTTGGAAAATTAGGCCGAAGGAAGATAATCCACAACGTACTTTAACTTCAATAGCTGGGGGCAACTTTAAGTGTTCTAAAAGAGGTTTTACAAAAGCAAATCAACTGTATATCAAGGGAATATACTCTCATCCTTCAAAGAATGAGAGCTGAATTCCATCTTGTAACATCTTGTAAATATGAACTTTGATATCTTCCGAACACTAAAGGGTTTTCAACCCCTGATTCTATATTCTAAATCAAATCGTCGCATAAATAAGGTTATTTGAAAATCAGAAGTTTATATGCGACGAAATAAATTATATAAGCAAATATCATCGCAATAATAAACTATAGCCTAATAAAAATTTATAATACAGTATTTCAGTGCGTTATTAAAAAGGAATTTTCATTTAAGGGGCTTGTAAATCAGTCTCATGTCTTTTATCTCAGATCTAATATTACAATTCCACTTTTAAACCCAAAGAAACCATTCTTCCTACAGGTAAACGATTCCTCATTAATAACTGTCGTTCATTCAAAAGGTTTTGTGCACCCAGGTAAACAAGATAACGGTTTCGTATTTCCTTCCATATCTTAGCATCCATGGTAAACATTTCACCTATTTCTCTTGTGTTTTGATGATCACCATATTGTTTTGACCGGTAATTTCCGTAAACAGAAAGGTTTGCAATTTTTGTTTTTACAGTACTTCCCAAATAAACACTGTGTTTGGGAGTATGAGTTAAATAATTTCCTTCCAGCTCAGGATCCGGTTCATGCTTACTAATTACACTTCTATGATAGGTATAATTACCCGTTATGTTTACATTACGCGAGAGTAAATAATTCAATCCCATTTCTAAACCGGTAATACTGATGGAAGTAAAATTCTCTTTCCTTACAATCGGGTCTCTGCCATTATTCACATAGTCGCCGGTCTCAACTAAATACATAAAGTCCTTGCCAAATGACCGGAATACTGTGGTATTTAAGGTCAGCTTTTTCATTAACTGGCCTTTAAATCCTATTTCGTAATTATCAAGCATTTCAGGTTTTAGTGTCAGATTAGGAATTCTATACCCTCTGCCCGAAGAACCTGTTCGTAACATATCTTCAAAAGTAGCAGTTCTATATCCTCTGGAATAACTTAAGTAGCAACTGGACTTAGGTGATAATTGATACAAAACATTTAACCTGGGAGTGATAAAAACATAAGATGTATCATTAAGAACCGAAACTTCGTCATTATCATTGCCCGGTGAATTACTCTGATTAGTAAATTCTCCGCTAATATACTTCTCATAGTGCAGGTTTAAACCGGGTGTAATAAACAACTTATCGTTTAATAAGGATATTCTGTCCTGAATGTAAATATTACCATTTAACCGGTCTCCGTTTGCAGATAAAACATGATGGATAGTATCTTCATTCTCATAAATGTAGTTGTTATCCTCTCCTTCTAGGGTGAAATTGTTTAAATCCAGACCTAAAGTAAGCGAATGCGCCTTTAGCTTATAATTGTAATTTGCATTAAACCCTTTCTGAAGCCTGTTGCCATCCATCTCTGTTTTGCTATAAACAGGTTCAGGAGCAGGAGGAGGAGAACCGGGAGTGGGTCTTGCAGGAGGTCCCGGAGGTAAAAATACTTCCATTTGCCCGGTTGATTCATCTATTTGGTAGTAAGCAGATAAGGAAAAATGATGATTCTCCTTATTCCATTTAAGTCCACCGGCTATATTATAAATGCTTGTTTCCCTGTATTCACCGTCCTCATCTAATATCTTAATACCCTGTCTGCGCTTGTCCTGGAAAAATTCACCGGATACAAATAACAAGGTATTTTCATTGATTTCGTAATTAACCTTTCCACCCAAATTGTATTCATACATACTGTTTTTAACATCAAAGCTTTCAATTAAAGAATCCGGACGCGGGATGTATCCATCGCTGCTTCTGTACCTGGCATTCATATTCCAATCAAGCTTTTTAAGCTTAGCAGGCTTACCACTTAAATAAACATTGCTGTTTATTGTATTAAATGTTGCATATTCAGTAGCAACAGAAGCATTCAATCCCGGTGTTTTTTGTCTTTTTGAAAATAGCTGGATAACTCCGCCCATCGCATTTGCACCATATAAAGCAGAGTTAGGGCCTTTAACAACTTCTATCTTTTCAATGCTTTGCGGATTTACCCTGTTCCAGTTCATAACAGCCCTGTCGTCAGATATAACAGGAACACCGTCCATCAATACCAATTGCCTGGCAGGTTCATTCCCTCCAATTCCCCTTAAGTTTACATTTCCCTGTCCATATATACCATTCGGCCTAACAACAGATACGCCCGGCAGGTTAGCTAAGATATCGTCCATAGAAAACAATACCTGTTGATCCAGGCTTTTTTTATCAATAATATCAACAGAAGCAGGAATTAACAAAACCGGTTCCTCTTCTTTAAAAGCAGTAACAGCAACCGATTCCAGAATATTAATATGAGGTGTTAGATAAATGGTTAACGTATCGGCCAGGAGCTTATTCACCTTTAAAACTGCAAGGTAGTCCTCAAAATTTATATGTGATATATTAATTTCAACCTTGTTATGCCCATCTAACTCTACTTCGCATATACCATTTTTATCAGAAACACTATATTGCTTAGTTTTAGTAAAAAGACAGGTAGCTCCTTCTATAGTATTGAAATTTGAATGATCAATAAGTTTCAGATAACCCTTATTTTGCGACAAAACAGTGGTTGTGAAACAAATCAATATTAATACCGGAATACAGGCTCTAATCATGTAATTATAAGTTTAAGTTTACTAACTGTTGTATCGAATAGGTATAATTGCCTTTCGATTAACAGTATTAATGAAGTATCAAGACTATTTACATAGATTAAAAACTACGCTTTCGACAAGATGCTAACCTTCATATTAATAAATCTGCACAAAACTAG
Source organism: Carboxylicivirga sp. (assembly GCF_982718395.1). Taxonomy (NCBI): domain Bacteria; kingdom Pseudomonadati; phylum Bacteroidota; class Bacteroidia; order Marinilabiliales; family Marinilabiliaceae; genus Carboxylicivirga; species Carboxylicivirga sp. Next base: position 26,779 of record NZ_CEXQWX010000002.1, on the reverse strand, counting down.
TAAATCATTACTTAAATAACTACCATATCACAAAGACGTTACTTTTTTAGCTGTAGCTTATTATTACATTGTAACCCTTGATGTAATATAAAACTTAAACAGTTTCTAAGAATTAACTACAGCCTCATTCCAGGTTAGTAGAATATCTTACCCCATTCGTAGAATAACTTTCCTGAAAATAGAATTTAGTTGAGCAGACCCGCCAAAATCAATTCCTTAGTATCTGAAAAATTAAATATTAGCCCTATGAGATACATATTCATTTTCTGTTTAATACTTGTAATACAGAATTCAATACAGGCTCAGGAATCCCTCAATGCTTCCGGTGGAGAAGGCTCAGGAAACAATGGCACAATAAGCTATTCAGTAGGCCAGTTATTCTTTCAATCCCAAACCGGAACAAACGGAACTGTGGCAACAGGTGTGCAGCAAGCATATATCATTGAAGACATTCCAACGAACGTTCAGCAAGCAGGAAAGATAGAATTAAGAGTCAGGGTATACCCAAACCCTGCAATAGATCATTTATACCTATCAATTAGCAACCCTGATGATTTTAAAACCGGGCAATTACGATATACTCTTTATAATACGGATGGACATGCTTTAAAAGAAAGTGCTATTAAAAGCACAGAGAGCAAAATAAATATGCAAATCTACAAAGCTGGAATATACTTTCTGAAGATCAGTGATGGAGAACGTAAGATAAAAGTTTTCAAAATTATTAAGAATTAGTAAAACAAATGAAAATGAAATATTTACTATTGTTATTATTGTTCGTTTCAATTATCGGACAAGCTCAAAGCCCTGATAAATTCAGCTATCAGGCTGTAATTCGTGACAGTTATGCTGAATTGGTCAGCAACCAAAGTGTGGGTATCCGAATTAGTATTCTTCAGGGAACAACAGATGGAGCTGAAGTATTTGAGCAAACTCAGGTTACTACTACTAATACTAATGGTTTAATAAGTCTTGAAATTGGCTCCGACGAAAATGATTTTTCAGGCATAGACTGGACTGCCGGACCATTCTTTATCAAAACAGAGACTGATATTTACGGAGGTACAGATTATACCATTACGAGCATCACCCAACTCTTAAGTGTGCCTTTTGCCTTGCACGCACAAAGCGTTGAAAGTTATGATGAAACAGATCCTGATTTTAACACCTGGGATAAAAGTACTGGTATTCAGATTACCGAAGAACAGATAGTTGATTTGCAGGACTATATCACAACAGAGGAGGATGGAGATGCAAGCAATGAGATTCAGAATTTGGATGAAGTATTAAGCGAAAGCAACGATGGTGGAGCTCAGCAAATTAAAAATATTGCAGACCCTACAGATGATCAGGATGTTGCAACAAAAGCCTATGTAGATGTGCTCATTCTTCAACTGGGTGACCCGTCTAAATTATTAAATGCAGGTTATACCATTCAGGAATTACTGAATGCTGGTCATACTGTGTTAGAACTTATTGATGAAGGCATTTCATATAGCGACATGTTGGCAGATGGATTAACAGTTAGTGATTTGCTGGATAACGGGGTCTCATCGTCAGATTTAATTGGAACGTATTATCAAGGAGGTATCATCTTTTATGTCAATTCAAATGACGGTACCGGTTTGGTATGTGCCATAAGTGATCAGGGTAATACAAAAATAAAAAAATGTGATGGTGATGTTATCACAGGTGCTGACGGTACAGCTATTGGAACCGGTTACGACAATACCTTAGCCCTGGAAGCCTCTTGTGCAGAAGAAAATACCATTGCCAAATGGTGTACCGAACTGGAAATTGATGGATACACCGATTGGTACCTGCCTGCTAAAGACGAACTAAACAGAATGTATAATAATAAAGAGGAAATTGAAGAAACGGCATTAAGTCTTGGAGGTACTGCCTTTCAGGATCTCTACTTTACTTCAACTGTCTTTAGCAGCATACACTTATGGGTACAATATTTTACCGACGGATTTCAATCCGATTACAGTGAATCAAGAGGTTACGAAAATCACTATGTAAGAGCCATTAGGGCGTTTTAATGATTTAAATATTAAGGTAATATCCCTTGGTATTCAAAAAGAAATTTTGTGAATGTAAATAACAGTACGTCATGGGAATCAGCTCTCCTCCTTTCCAAGGAGGAGTACGTCCACGCAGTGGAGGGGAGGTGGTTCTATTCAATTTATATCATAAAAGTTTATAAAAGAGTAAAACTATATGAATTGGGATGAAACGTTTAATGGTTTTAGAATTGAGACCAACAAAACCACCTCCCCTCGTTTTCAACGAGGTACTCCTCCTTTTAAAGGAGGAGAGCTGATTCCCGTCTTGTAAAGCGTTACAAACGATCGGTTTATCTCATTCATAACACAACTAAGAAAAATAAAAACTCTAATCGATAAAAAATAACCAATGATGAAACTTCAAAAACAGTTAAAACTACTAGTCTTGCTGGTAATATCGCTTTTAATAGCGAAAGTATCAGAAGCACAGACCAGGAGTGGTTCCATTAACTTGTACTCCGATGCAGGTAGCTACATGCTCATGAACCATGAGGGTAGCAACGAAGAACTTCAGGTTCTTGATGGCGCATGTACCATTGAGATGTGGGTGAAAAATATGGAGCAAGGTGATTTTAACCTTTTCAGGTTCACCAGTCAGTCCGAAAATGAGAATAACATTAATAAGTTCTCTCTCTCTTATGAATCAGACAGCGAATTTGTATTACAGATTAAGCGTAAGCGAAGTGGGAATTGGCGAGGCGACCAAAAGTTTTATTTCAACAGTCTGGCTCAAACAACCTCCTTTTATCAAAGCTGGCATCACGTAGCATTAACCTACAATAACAATAAGGTGGCAAAGCTTTATATCGATGGAGAATTAATGCAAACCATTACCGATGCTGATTTAGGAGGGAGCGACTATAGTAGCCTTTTCTCAAGTTACAAAAACTATGATGGAGACAGTTTTATTGGCGGTAAATCGGCCACCTCAGATGCTTATGGTCGTTTTTATGTAGGAGAAGTGCGCTTATGGAAAAATGTAGCTTTAAGCGATGATGTTATCGCAGAATACTACGATAATGAGGTAAACAGTGAGCATCCTCAGTTTACCAACTTAAAGTATTATTATCACGGTACCGATGAATATGCTTACGGTGATGATTTTAAATTTGGTGATTGTGCCAATACCTACGATGGACAGCAGTCTGAATCATCGGTAAGGATATCAACAGATTCAGGCAATACGCCACCGGTACGTCCACCGCATATGGACGACACTCTTTTAGGAATAAATTTCACCGCTTCCAGTTGTGATACCGGACAGATAACTCTTGATTGGGAAGACTTTCATAATTCAGGAACCTATTTGGATTGTGGAGTTACCGACAACCGGGTTGTACATTATGCGCTCTTCCGTGACCAGTATGCCGGAGGAACGGCCATTCATACAGGAACCATATCTGAATACGTTGACGAAGAGGTAACAGGTGGACAAGAACACATTTACCGTTTATATACTTATTGGGACATTGACGGTATTACTTATTACTCCGACAAATTCTTACAATTAACCGCACATGCAGCTAGTGTTTACGCTGCACCATCAGATATTACAGCTACTTCCGATAATTGCGACGGCACCATTACCATTGATTGGGAAACGAACGATTCCCCACCATACTGGCAATTGGAGCGATCAATAAATGGTTCAGACTTTAGTGTAGTAAGTTCAACTATTGATACTACATTTTATACAGAAGAAGAAGGCGATATTAATTCCGGTTTTACCTATTACTACAAAGTAAAAGCTTATGGAGTAGATAGTAATGGGTGTGATGTTGTTTCAAGCTACTCAAGTCAGGCAGAAGGTTTTTCTGCAGATATACCTGCAGCACCCTACTCTGTAACTGCAACGGCGGATTCCGAAGCAGGTACAATTACCATCGATTGGGAAGAGCCTGCCTATAACATTGCAGATTCGTGGATTGTGGAACGCAAAGAGAGTGGTTCATCAACCTGGACTGAAATATATAATGGTACAGACTATACATTTACTCAAAGTGGTTCAGACATAGAGGCCTGTGTTGTTTATCAATACAGGGTTGGGGCACAAAATACATGTACAAGTGGTATATACTACGAAACAAAAACAGCCAATATCAGTTATGCAGAACTAGATAATAAGATAACAGACCTTACTGCCTCCAAAGGATATTATGGCGATGGTGTTCAGCTGGAATGGGAAATTGATGGTACTTCAAGTATTATTGAAACTTATGTACTGGAACGAACCATTGCCGGTAATAACGAGTATTCTACCATTGCCACCTTTGATAAGGATTTGGTTTACCGCGATTATACCGCTTTAAGTAACACCTTATACGAATACAGGATTCAGGCTACAGCAAGTTGTAACGATACAACTGTTTATACCAATGACAAGAGCGATGTTGGTTTTAGAGCACCATACGGTATAGCCAATGGTCATGTAGAATATGAAGGAGGAAATGCCGTAGAAGGGGTAAAACTTACAGTTGAACCTAAGGATGGTATAAAAGGAGGCAGTTTGTATTTCGATGGCTATCTTGATTATATTATAGTAGATGAAGGCATTGATATTTCATACTCTTCATTCTGCATCGAAGCCTGGACCAAACGAGAAGAAATGGGAGAAGGTGATATGCTATTCGGAATGGCAATGATGAATGGCTCATCGGATTTAGAAATTGGTTATCAGACCAATGATTACTTCAAGTTTGGTTTTGGAGGTGACAGTGAAGTATACGGACCTGTAACCAGTACCGAATGGATTCACTGGGCTTGTGTGTCTGATATCGAGAATGATAGCTTAAAAATTTATATGAATGGAGAGCTGGTTCTGTCAAAAAAGTATAACAAGACTTTTACTAAAGTAAAGGAATTTTATATTGGAAGTGCTTCCGTTAAAGGCATAGAATTAAAAGGTTATCTGGATGAAATACGTGTTTGGGATGTGGCGCGCACAGCCGATGAAATTGCAGATAATTATACGCGCGTGTTAAATGGTGATGAAGATGGTTTAGTGGCTTACTGGCGATGCGATGAAGGCTTTGGAAGTAACATTTACGATGCTTCATACAGTGGTGAAACCTACAACAAACACGATGGTTATTTCTATGGAGATCTCGTATTTTCGGATGTAACACCTTCTGACGATGAGTTAGGAATATATACAACAACCGATGAAAATGGAGATTACAGCATTGAATACATCCCATATTCCGGAAGTGGCGAAATATTTAAAATAACGCCTAGCAACGGACAACATCAGTTTTCACCGGGAACACGTTCTGTATATATTGGCGATGGGGCACAAACCATAAACAGCCTCGACTTCACAGATATTTCATCCTTTAGTGTGAGTGGTACAGTTACTTACGAAAACAGTACCTATCCGGTAGAAGGCGTATCCGTACTGGTAGATGGCGTTCAGGCAGTAGGAAGTGATAATAGTCCGGTACGCACCGATTCTGATGGTAAATTTACCATTGATGTGCCTATCGGTTATCATTATATATCCGTAGAAAAAGAAGGGCACACCTTCTCCGAAGGCTACTTTCCTTCTTTAACAGAGTATGGCGATATTGATACCTACGAATTTATCGAAGACAAAAGTAATTTAGAGTTCACCGATAATACAACCGTTAAAGTATTGGGCCGTGTGGTAGGAGGTACTACCGAAGGAGATAAAGAGATTGGTTTTGGCTTATCGACCAACAATATTGGTGTGGCCGAAATACAATTCAAAATTCAACAAGATGGATACGATCTGGATGAAACAGATGATGATATTTACAATATTATTTCAACAGAAACAGATCCTTATACCGGAGAGTATGAAGTATATTTAATTCCGGAAACATGGAGTATCTTAAAAGTAGGTAGCGACAGCTATAGCCTTGATGTAAACGATCTGCCGGATGTTGATTTAGAGTACAGTTATACCACAACTACACTCATCGACAGTACCTTAGTAGAAGATATAGATGGCGATTATTACGAAGTAGATACAGCATGGTACAATCACAAGTTAAATTACATTATTCGTGAACCGGCTCAAATTACAGTAACAGATATTGATGGTTTAACCTTTGATGGAGATTCCCTTCTTGTTTATACAGACCAGTCCGACGGAGTAAACGATACCATTAACTTAAACGAAACAGATCCGTTCGACTACCCGTGTTTAACCATGGGAAAACAATACGACCTAAAAGTATTTGTGTACGAAGAATACATCAACCTTGATCATCCGGATGGAGAAGTATCTGATCTGGTACCCGTATCAGATGCAGAAATTACCATTGCCAACGACCTTATGATTAACCCGGTTGGCGAAACAGGTACAACTGACGATAACGGAGAGTTTTCTTATTCGTTTATTGCAGGTTCACCCAATGTATCGTACGATGGAGATGAATCTTTCTTAAAAAGTCTGGAGATATATGCAACCACTGCCGGCGAAACAAGCATGTGGGGAGAAGATGCATTTAAAGCTTATGTGTTAGGAGCTTTACCAATAGAGGGAACCGACTTTATTACCTATGGTCCCGAATTAGTTGAAATGGTATTACGCGATCCTCCGGGAAGCAACAGTTATGCCTATGTCGAAAAAGGTTCCAAATACACCAAAACGCTTGGGTGGTCAATGAACGACAATAGCTCCAGCTCTTTAGATAAAACCTTTAGCTGCGGTCTTAAAACCGGTTTAGGAGGAGGGTTGACAGGCCCTATGATTACCACAGAAATTGGTATGGATTACGAGCTGGGTATACAAACCACCAGGTATTACGATACAGAAGGTAATTATACCGAAACAAGAGAATTTACCAAGCGCATAGAAACCAGTTCAGATCCGGAAGATGTAGGAAGTGATGCCGATGTATACATTGGTAAAGCTTACAATGCATACATGACCGAGTCCAAAAACTTAAAATTACTAACAAAAACCTATTGCGATTCGGTAGGTATTACAGAGTATTATCCAAGCGATGGAAGCAGCGAAATTGTATTAGGGGTTCTGGATGGAATAGTAATGGATGAAGGTAGCACTGCAACTTATTTTATGTATTCGCAAAAGCACATTGTGTATGAGTTGATACCGGAGCTTTACGAGGTGCGCGATCACCTGTTGGCCAATAGTGAAAACTATACATCTCATTTTAGTTACGATCATAAATACTATGGCTTAAATAACGATGACAATAGTTTAGATCAGGCAAAACAGGATTCATTGGCTAAGTATGGAACTTACGATACCGAGAATTTCAGTTATACATTCCATGGTGATCCGTATTACGAAATGGATTCCATTCAGTTCTTAAACGACCAGATAACTAACTGGATGAATGCCATTGCCATAAACGAAGCAGATAAGGTAGAAGCCGAATTGGTGCAAAACCTGTCTATAGATGGTTCAACAGGAGCATATACCGAAACCAATACACAAAGCTTTGATTCCGGTCTGAATACGGAAAACTCCCGTAATTTCAGATTTTATTGGAATCCCGAATTCATTAGTATAATTGGTAGGGACGGATACTCAGGAAGCTCTTCATTTACCCTGAATAAAAACATATCGGAGAGTACGAATAAGGAATTAGAGAACTCGGTAACCTTTGGATATGTTATAGATGAACGCGACGAAGGCGATTATTACAGCATCGATGTAAAAAAACAAGATGGAGTAGCGCTCTTCAACGAAAACAGCTTTTCAGATAAAGTGCCGGATGAAGATAAGTTAAACAATTATTCTCTTGCCGAAGGATTATACGATGGTGGCGGAGGAGCTACCAAAACAGTTGCTTATGTCGCGTCTAAAGCATGTCTGGGTAAATCAAATTACTTCGCATCAGCAGCTTCTTTTACTGTGGATTTAGGTATGTTTATTTACGAGATGGTGGATATTGGTAAAAATAAATCGAAGACTTTTAAAGAGATGGACTCCAATAATGAATGGGATATTACCGGTTTCGATATTTCAAGCCCTATATTTACAGTAAGAGGAGGGCAAAGCCGTTGTCCGTATGAGGGAGCAGAATACTCCAGTTTCTATTTAGATAGTACAACCACCAATAATGAAGCATATAGCTTAAACATTGCCACATTAAAACGCGAGGTACCGGTAATTGATGTAGAGCAATCATTAATTACAGATGTGCCCGAAGGTGAAACAGCCGATTTCGTGCTCAAATTAGGTAACGAAAGTGAATCGAATACCGATATATGGTACGAATTAAGTATAGATGAATCTACCAATCCGGACGGTGCTGTATTATTAATTGATGGTGTATCGCCTGAAAAACAGTTCCTGGTACCTGCATGGGAAACACTTACCAAAACACTTACCCTGGGCAAAGGACAGGATGAGGTGTTTGAGTACGACAGTATTGGTGTAATCTTACATTCAGCTTGTCAGTTCGACCCTTCTGATGTGCAGGCCGATATTGCAGATACCGTTTATATTTCGGCTCACTTTCAGCCCGAATGTACAAGTGTAGACATAGAGAGTATGCAGGACAACTGGATACTGAACTACGATGATAATGAAACGATGAATGTAACTTTAACAGATTACGATGTTAATCACAGTACACTGGATATGTTAGAGTTTCAGTACAAAACGCTTACCGGAAACTCATCAGGTGTAATGGCTTATTTTGCTTCTGATACAACCGACTCATACAATGCTTATACAGGCACTAAGGCTTTAATCGACGGTCAGGGGGAATTAAACTTTAACTGGGATGTTTCTTCATTAAGCGATCGCGAATATATGATCAGGGCACGTTCTGTTTGTACCGACGGTTCAGAATACGAAAGCGATTGGTACACCGGATTAATTGATTCAAAACCACCAAAGGTTTTCGGTACACCGGAGCCGGGCGATGGAATTCTGGAGCCGGGCGAAGATATTTCTATCCGTTTCGATGAGTCCCTGGAAACGGGAATTATCAACGAGAATAACTTTAGCATAACAGGCGTATTAAACGGAAGCGACATCAGTCATAATACCAGCTTACATTTTGATGGATCGGATGATTATGCATCTGTAAATAGCGGTATTGTTTTAACCGATAAATCATTCACCATCGAATTCTGGCTACGCAGAGATATGCAAAGCGATTATGTAATTATTGCGCAGGGAGAAAGCTTTGATACCAACATGGAAATAGGTATCGATAGTAGCGACGAATTTTACATTACTGTAGATGGAGAAACATTCAGTGGTGATCCATCCGTAGCCTATACAACTGAATATCCATGGAATAGCTGGCACCATTATGCAGTAGCATATAACCATAGTGGTCAGACATTAAAACTGTATGTGGATGATCAATTGATTCTATCAGAAGAAGATACGCATTTCGATTATGGGGCCACAGGTGCATTCGTGATAGGTAAAAGCACAGCATTTCCCGGAAATACTTTAGCAGGTAATATGCACGAGCTCCGTATTTGGGACGATGAGCGCTCATTTGGTGAGCTGTACAGCAATATGTCCATCAGCCTTTCGGGAGATGAAGCAGGAATTTACCGCTTGTGGGAAATGAACGAAGGAACAGGCTCTGTTATAGCCGATAAAGTTCGCAACCAGGTAATGGACGTGGCAGCAGAATGGGCCATTGAGCCTTCCGGAACAGCAGTTGCTTTAAATGGAACTAATCAATACCTGGAACTTAGCGGAACGAACACTGTTATTGATGCGGAAACAGATTTTACCATGGAGTTCTGGTTTAAAGGCCAGACACCAACAGAAAATGCCACGCTCATTTCAAACGGAAAAGGAGATGGTATAGAATATCAGGAAGAAGGCCTGGACACTTCCACCGAATACTGTATGAGTTTAACTGCTCAAATTGACGGAAGCATAGTGCTCAATAGTAATGGAGCTGTGTTTGAAGCAGTCTCAAACAACTACTTCGATAACAACTGGCACCACTTTGCATTGGTAATCGACCGTAATGCAAATACCAGTGCATATGTGGATGGCGATTTACAAAACTCCATTGACAGCGATGGAATAGCAGAATTTGCAGGCGCTAAGATCTTTGTCGGTGCCAGAGGCTATCAAACCGATCCGGCTACCTATGCTTACGATCAGTATTTTGCAGGTTATATGGATGAAATCCGCTTCTGGAATACAGCACGTACCACAGATCAGTTAGAGCTGTATTATAACGCTAAGTTGAGTGGTGATGAGGTTGGTTTAACAGGCTATTATCCATTTGAATACTACGAGTTAAACATGGGCTCATACGACTTAACCGAAACCTGGGATGACCAGTGGATTAATCCGTATGGTGATAACAACGGAAGTGCAACTGCCGTTAATGGAGCCGGGTTAAGCTCTGAAGCAGCCGAAACAAAAGATGCCCGTCCTGTTCAAAACGTTGCTTTTGATTATGTGGTAAACGATGATGAAATTATTCTTACCCCAACAGAATCATCAGCAAAACTCGAAAATGTGGTATTAGAGATAAGTGTGATGGATGTTTACGACTTAAACGGGAACCGTTTACTGTCGCCCAAAAACTGGACAGCCTACATGGATCAAAACCAGGTAGTTTGGGATGAAGATTCAAAAGAGCTGGAGAAGGAACTTTACGATGCTTTAAGTTTTACAACCACCATTGTAAACCTTGGAGGTACATCTGAAGAATATGAAATAAGCAACCTTCCCGGTTGGTTAAGTGCCTCAACCACCAGTGGAGTAATTGAGCCTAATGAAGAATTAGAGATTACTTTCGATGTCAACGAGGCCACAAATCTGGGAGAATATGAACAAAGCATTTATTTAACTACCGATTTTGGGTATAACGAGCCCCTTAATATTCAGCTTCGTGTTTACGAACCGGAACCTGAGTGGGATGTTACCCCGGCTGATTACGAATATTCAATGATGGTAGTGGGGCAGTTAATCATCGGAGGAGAATATTCTGCTGATGAATACGATAAAATTGCAGCCTTTGCAGGAGATGAATGCCGCGGAGTAGCCAATGTACAGTATACCGCTTCGCGCGATGCTTATTATGTATTCCTGACAGCTTATAGTAACTCCCTGACAGAAGACTTTACCTATAAAGTATGGGATGCCAGCTCAGGGGAAATATATACAGATGTAGCGCCTGAACTAAGCTTTGAATCCAATAAAATATCAGGTTCAATAAGCAGGCCTACGGAATTTGAGTGTGGTTACTTACTCAGTAGTTCCGTTGAGCTAAATAAAGGCTGGACATGGGTTTCATTTAACCGTACCATGGAAAGTTACAGCGATATCAATACTTTATTCGAAGACTTAACAGTAGAAGATGGTAACATCATTAAAACCAAAACTGCCTATGCGGTATATGATTCAGGATTTGATTTCTGGTTAAGCAGCGGTTTAGTAACCGAAGCCGGCTATATGTATAAAGTCAACCTGTCTGCAGCTAACACACTTGAGTATGAAGGACAGTTTATTGATGCTGATGAATTCCCGGTTACCATTAGCTCAGGATGGAACCGTATAGGTTATGTACCTCAGTCCAATATTGAAATCAATCAGGCTTTAGCCGGTTACCAGGCTGTTGAAGGAGATGTATTTAAAGCCCAAACCAGGTTTGCTTTATATGATGGAAGCGAATGGTTAGGCTCACTATCGTACTTACAGCCGGGCGAAGGATACATGCTTTGGTCGCAGACCACAGAAAATGTTGAATTCTATTATCCAAATAAGAGCACTTTAGAAACACTTAAAAGTGGTGTTATAGAAGAGCAGTTAATCTCTTACTTTAATGGAAGTAATGTTAACCCGTTCAGTTACCCGGGAGCAGTAAGTATTACCGCCCGAATTAATGCAAGTGGACTTGAGGAAGATGCATTAATAGGAGCATTTATAGATAATGAACTTCGTGGAGTAGGTAAACTGAATAAGCAAAGAGTTGACCTGGCTGATTATACTATGCTTACCGCATTTGGAGATGAAAGCGACAACGGAAGCGAATTGAAATTTGCTTTACTATCCGATGGCGAAGTACAAGAACTAACCGGTAGTACTACCTTTATCAATGATGACTTTAAAGGAACATTAAATTCACCGGTAGAATTATACCTTGATGAATTATATGCAGGCAATCTTGATTTAAAAGTATATCCAAATCCGTTTAATTCAGATATATATGTAAGCTTTAACCTCAACAAGGAAAGTAAGGTAACCATTGAACTTTACAACCTGATGGGTACAAAAGTAATGAGAACAGACACTCAGCTTTTAGAGCATGGCTCTCATACCATTCATCAGAATGTTGAAGAACTCCCAACCGGAGTATATTTTATAACAGTAAAAATTAACGATAAGGTATACCAACAAAAACTGGTTAAGTCTATCAAGTAATTTAATGCGACCTAACAGATATTTAGTCTGTTAGGTCGTTATTACTATTTTAAAATTGCATTGTAATATGCATAAGCCAGAATTGAAAATAGACGCAGTCTTCAAAAGCCAGGTTGTGTTCGAAAGACTAAAATAGCTCAAAATATAACGCTTAGGTATCACCCCGGCGGGGTGACATGTTTATAGAAATATTACGAGGACATAAAACGACTCCAGAGGAGTCGAATATCAATAACTATTATATTAAATGTATGACTCCTCTGGAGTCAATTAGCCTGTTATTGAACTATTTCTATAAATATGTGATACCTCTGGTATCATTCAAACTGTAATTATAGCCTATAAATATCTTTTCGAATACTTAAGGATTTATAACCCCGGGAATTGTATGCGACGAAATACAATTATATATCGCAAATAACAACGCAATTAAAAATCTATAGTCTAATTAATTTTTCAAAACCATGAAACATATTTACATGAAACAATTTTCGGTATTCACCATACTCTCCATTCTATTTCTCATAGGAAGCAATGCATCAGCAACATGCACAGTGGACCCTAACGACTTTGAATATTCAATGACCATAACAGGAGAATTACTCATTGATGGCGAATTATCCACCGACGTTAATGATATGGTATATGCCTATGTAGACGGTGAGTGTCGAGGCTCAGCCCAGGTAATGCACATCTCCCAGGTAGATGTATATATTGTAATGCTAACTGTTTTTAGCAATCAGTTAAGTGGTGAAAACCTTGAATTCAAAATTATGGATAATTCCATCACTACATTATTAGACTGCTCCAACGAACTCACTTTTACAGCAGACAACAACCTGGGAACGCCAAGCAACCCTTATCAGATTGCCTATAGCACAGCAACAGAAATAGATGATGCATTAGAAGTTAATGCTATAAACCTATTCCCAAACCCAACAACAGGAGTTGTAAATATTCAATTCAAATCAATATTATCAGGCACAGTAAATATTATCAGCACATCCGGTCAGGTAGTTGAGAGCCATATGATAAGAGAAAGTTCGATGAAGCTGAATCTATTCCACTTACCCAAAGGAATATATTTGGTTCAAATAGTTTCAGGAGAAAGTACCTATACAACTAAAGTAATGATTGAATAACAATAGGTTATAGTGTGTGTGTAATAAAATACCGAAAGTTGGTAATTGATGTAGATCAAGTACATAAATTCAGTTTGTTCAGAGCTGGAATTACGCTATTATTTATATTTTTTTGGAAGTAAGAACAGATTTAGATCATATTCATTTTCTTATCTAATCGGGAACCAGATTATAGTGTTACAAAAGAAATTGCAGAAGCCGGAATTGTACTTCCGGCTTCTGCAAAAATGACCCGCACCAGACTTTGAAAAAAACGGAATGTACCTGAATAAATACATTTATACGATTTTATCGTCCACATTTACCTACATTATATCCATCTTACTATCAGTCATATATAATTCTGTAACCCCTTTGTAACCCTCAGTTTATTTCATCTTTTTATTTTCAGAATTATACTTGCACCGGATTTAATCTGAACCTTAAAATAAAAGTTTTCGGGTAGTGAGTTTCTCATTTGAATAAAATCTGCCCCGTTTCGTAGAATATAAAAGGGTAAAGCTTGAATTGATTAGTTTAAAATTTTGGTACTGTGTTATTTAGCAGTATAAATTAAAAGAAGGAAACTTTAGTAACAGTTTAAGTTTTATAAAAGATTGATTGTTAATGCATTGCAAAAAAGAATATGATATTTATTATAAAACATTAGTTATAAGCGCCTTGTAAGTCAAACCAATAACCAATGACTAATGACCATTGGCTATTGACTAAAAAAATTAATAACCTCACAAATAACAATTATGAAACAACAACTACAATTAAAAGGTGTAATTATGCTCATTGCATCTTTATTACAATTTAGCCTGTTTAGTAATGCACAAACTCCAATAGAAGATAAATGGAGTACAGCGTTTTTTGAAAACTCAGGTTTTGCAGGAGAAGATATTCACAGTATACAGTTCTTTAATGATGAACTGTACATCTGTGGTAACTGGGGAAGTATTAATGGAGATGAAAAACTGAACTACTTAGCCAAATGGAATGGCAGTGACTGGGAAGCCATTGGCAGCGATTTAAACGGGGAAGTATATGATATGATTATTACCGAAGATTCCATTATAGCCTGTGGAGCATTCACTCAGGCAGGAGGTGACCCGGCAGCCGATTATTTAGCCGTTTATAGTTTCGAAACCCAAACCTGGAAAGCACTTATCGATGCCTATAATGATGGCTACAGCGATATATATGCACCAGTTTACTCCATGATACTGAACGAAGACAAACTTTATATCGGAGGAGCATTTGATGGCGTGGGTGAAATAGGGGAGACTTCATACATAGCAGTGTGGGATTTTACCGGTCAATCATGGTCAGGCTTAAGTAGCGGTGAAGAACCGGATGGACTGGTATCAAGTATGGCGCTCCTAAATGATAAAATATATGTAGGAGGAAGCTTTAGCTATATTGGAACTTTATCCACTGGAGGCTTTGCATCCTACGACCTTACAGATAATAGCTGGGCTTCGTATGGAGCAGTAAATGGTATAGTAAACGTAGTTAAATCATACGGTACAAATATATATTTAGGAGGAGACTTTGAAGATATCAGTGAAGAAGAATATACACTGTTGGTAAGCTTTGATCCATTAAGCCAAACTTTTGCCAATCTGGGAATGAGCGGCGATATTGTAAATGATGATTCAGGAGTGGCAGATATTGCTTTTTACGATGACCATATATATGCAGCAGGAGGCTGTTACTTTAACGGAAATATAGCCTTTGGAATATTCGATGGAGAAAGCTGGAGTGGTATTGGATCATCCATTTTTGATGATGAAGGCAGTTATGGCTATGCCATTGCTTTGGATGAAACAGGAAACATATATGTGGCCAGCGACTTAAGTTCAGGTGAAACAAATGGTTTTAATTACTTCGGTAAATTTGATGGAGCCAATTGGACAAGCATCATAAATACCAACGGAAAAGGCTTAAGTAGTGACGTAGAAGCCATTGTAAAATACGATGGAGATTATTATGTAGGTGGAAACTTTAGCCATATAGGAGGCGATTCAGATATGGCCTATATAGCACGTTATGATGGTAGCCAATGGTATATTATTGGAGGCACTCCACTTAATGGTAAAGTAGAAGGAATTATTTTTATCAATGATGTGATGTACATTCACGGAGACTTCACAAACGCCGGAGGCGATGCATTCGCAGATGGTCTGGCCTATTGGAACGGTAATGACTGGAGCGCAGTTGGTGGAATTCAAAACAGTACGATTAATGATTTTGCCACAGATGGAACCAAGCTTTATATAGCAGGTAATTTCTTGGACTGGGCAGGTATTGCAGAAGCAGACAATGTGGCCGTTTGGGATGGAGTTAACTGGAGTGCTTTAAATGATCAGCCCATTAGTGTAACCCTGATGGAATCCATAGCTGTAGATGGTTCAGATATTTACCTGGGAGGATGGTTTACTGATGCCGCAGGAAATACAGGTTTTAACAATATTGTAAAATGGAACGGCGTTTCCTACGAAGCAGTAGGCGATTTAAGTGCCATCAACCACAGAGTAAGAGATATTGCGGTAAAAGGAGACAGCGTATTGATTGCAGGATCATTTACAAATGTGGCCGGAAATACAGATATTGACAGGGTGGCCCTATGGGATGGAACAAGCTGGACTGGTCCGGGAGTGGAATTAGCAGGAACTATCCTGACTGTTTGTATCGATAATGATGATCTTTATTTTGGAGGAACTTCTGACGATCATATCTACCTGTGGAATGCCGAAGGAACAAATGCCATCGGATCAGGATTAGACAATGAGGTTTATACCCTTTTAGTTGACGAATCTGCACTGTGGGTTGGAGGTAACTTTAAGTCCAACAACAATGGAGTGCCAATGAGCTCAATTTCTACATATAACTTAGCAGATATCACAATTTCAGGTGATTATGATTTAACTTCAACATATGGAGAAGAATCAGATAAACATACCATTAGTATTAGTGCAACCCGCTTTTATAAAGATCTTGAAGTTTTTGTCAATGAAGGATTAGAGTTATATTATGACGGTGAATATGTTTCGTTTAATAAATATTTTTATCCTGTAAATAGCACTATTACAGAAACCGTTAAAGTATCTGCAGCAGATTACTCGCATGCCGGAAGTTTTACAAGTGTATTAAGCATCCGGTCAGATGAAGAAGATTATTCAATAGACTTAAACGTTACAGTTAATAAAGCCGACCTTTTTATAACAGCCGAAGATAAACAAATGAACCAGGGAGAAACAGTTCCTGAATTAACCATGACCTACGAAGGATTTGTAGATGGTGAGGACGAATCAGTAATAGATGTATTACCATCCATTGCTACTACAGCAACATCATTAAGTGCAGCAGGAACATACCCCATTACCCTTTTGGGAGGAAATGATAATAATTACAATCTGCAACTCACAGGAGGATCTTTGGAAGTTCTATTGGCAACAAGCATGAGCACAGGAACAGTTGGTAATATCTCCATATATCCAAATCCGGCAAACGATTATTTAGTTGTAAATACAGATCAAACAGCCCAGGTAAGCATATACGGACTTACAGGTCAATTACAACAATCAGGCTATACAAATCAAAGCCTGGATATAAGCAATTTAAGCAAAGGAATTTACCTGGTTCAGATTAAAGGAATACAACAAATATTTAAAATTACAAAGCGATAATAATTTGTGAGGTTTATAGGCAGAGGGCATTAACATAGAGCAAAGCATGTTTCTGTTTCTCTGCCTGTAACATAACACCTTTCTAACTGGTCCGTTCAACCCTTCTTTCTTCTCCTTTTATAACACGAAGTAAACACAAAGTACTTTCACAAAGTAACGCAAAGATATAATTCGTAATTCTTAATTGAGAATTCCTTTTTTACCATTTCACCCTTTTGCCTGTTCCCTTCTTCCTTCTGCCTTTTTTCTGTTCCCTTCGAATAAAACCTAACCCGTTTCGTAGAATATACAAGGGTAAACTTTGAATGGATTGGTTTAAAGTTATAGCATAGTGTTATTTAGCATCATAAACTAAAAACCACTTAATCATGTCTGTAAATAAGTTTGGCATCAATACAATTCAAAAAAGTATCCTTGCGATAATTCTACTTTGGGCAGGAACCAACTTAGTTTTGGCGCAGGACGAATTTATCACAACCTGGAAAACGGATAACACAGGAACATCCAGTTCAACCGAAATTACAATTCCTACCAACAGTAGCTATACTTACAACTATGACGTTGATTGGGACAATGACGGCACTTTTGATGAGTTTGGCTTAACAGGTGATATAACCCATGACTTTGGAACTGCAGATACTTACACCATTCGTATTCAGGGAACTTTTCCGGGTATTTATTTCAATCATGGAGGAGATAAAGAAAAAATCCTGTCGATAGAAAACTGGGGGAATATTACTTGGTTATCAATGGATTATTCTTTTTTTGGATGTTCAAATTTGGTTATTAATGCCACAGATGCTCCCGATATTACCGGTGTTACAAGTATGATAAAAACATTTCGTAAATGTACAAGTCTATCCAATGAAGATTTAAGCGGCTGGAACGTTAGTAACGTAACTTCAATGCATTACTTGTTTAGCGGATCAACTTTCAACGGAAATATTTCTACATGGAATGTAAGCAGTGTATCAGATTTTACTTATTGTTTTTACCAAAATACCGTTTTTAATTCGGATATAAGCTCATGGGATGTTTCCGGTGCCACAGACATTTCCAGTATGTTTAGAGGTGCTTCTGAATTTAACCAGGATATTAGCAACTGGGATATTTCTAATACAACATCACTGGAAGGAACATTTCAAGAAGCAAAGGCATTTAATCAGGATCTTTCAGGCTGGAATACAGCTTCTGTAACAGACATGAGGCGAACATTCGATGATGCACAACTTTTTAATTCGGATATAAGCGCATGGGATGTATCTGCTGTAAAAAATATGGCATATATATTTAGGAGTGCTTATGTTTTTAATCAGGACATTAGCAACTGGGATATTTCTAATGTAGGCTCATTAGAAGGAGCATTTAAAGATGCGAGGGCATTTGATCAGGATCTTTCAGGCTGGAATACAGCCTCTGTAACAGACATGACACAAACCTTTTTAGATGCACACCTTTTTAATTCGGATATAAGTGCATGGGATGTTTCAGGCGTTACAACAATGCTGCATATGTTTAAAGATGCCTATTCATTTGATCAGGATTTGGGTAATTGGGATATCTCCAATCTTACCAATGCTACGTCCATGTTCGATAACTCAGGATTATCTAAGCAAAACTATGATCTAATATTGAATGGCTGGGGGGCACAAAATGTCCAGACCGGAATAACATTTACCGGTTCACCGTCAGGATATTGTCATGGAGAAAGCTATCGCGATACACTTATAAATACTTACGGATGGATCATTTCAGATGGAGGCCAGGCATGTACTTCAACAGACTACTTAACAACAACCTGGAAGACTGATAATTCGGGACATTCGAATAGCACTAGTATATTTATAAAAACCTTTAATTCATATTCTTACAATTATGATGTAGACTGGGATAATGACGGTGTTTTTGATGAATTCGGGATTACTGGAAGTGTTTATCATGATTTTGGAGTAGCAGGAACGTATAGTATTAATATCAGAGGAACTTTTCCTGGTATGTATTTCAACGACCAAGCTGATAAGAACAAATTAATCTCAATAGATAATTGGGGTTCTATTGTATGGGAGAGCATGGAAAGTTCTTTTTATGGATGTGAAAATTTGACTATTAATGCCGCAGATGCTCCGGATATTACTAATGTCACAAGTATGCAGGAAACATTCCGTTATTGTACAAGCTTATCCAATGATGATTTAAGCGCATGGAATGTCAGTAATGTTACTACAATGAGTCATTTGTTTTACAAATCAACCTTCAATGGTAATATTTCTACCTGGGATGTAAGTTCTGTTACAAATCTAATTTACACTTTTGGACTTGCTTCAAATTTCGATCAGGATTTGGGTAATTGGGACATCACCAGCGTTACCGATGCAAATGGAATGTTTTATGAATCAGGCTTGTCTACTCAAAATTATGATCAAATATTGATAGGCTGGGGGGCACAAAATGTCAAATCCGGTATATCATTTTCCGGTTCAAGTTCGGGATATTGTCATGGAAATAATTATCGCAGTATACTTAAAAATACCTATGGATGGACTATATTTGATGGTGGTCGTACATGTTCCTCGGAAAACTACTTTATAACTACCTGGCAAACTGATAACACCGGAACTTCCGGAGATACTGAAATTACAATTCCTACCCATTCAGAATACACCTATTTATATGATATAGATTGGGATAATGATGGTGTTTTTGATGAAACAGGAATTACGGGAGATGTAACCCATGATTTTGGAATAGCAGGCACGTATACTATTCAAATACGAGGAGATTTTCCTGCAATTACTTTTGCAGAAGATGGCAATTGTTTAAAGCTAATTTCAATTGATCAATGGGGTACTATTACATGGCAAAGTATGGATGAAGCCTATAGTGGTTGTGAAAATATGATATGTAATGCTATAGACGCACCCGATTTATCGGAAATAAGCAGTCTGAACAGTATGTTTTCTGAAACAACTTCATTAACAGGTGATTTCTCATCCTGGGATGTCAGTTCCATTACGGATTTTTCATATATGTTTAACAATTCATCCTTTAATGGAGATATTTCTCTTTGGGATTTGACTAGTGCCATCAACTTAACCGGTATGTTTTCAAGATCATCGTTTAATGGAGATATTTCACAATGGGATGTAAGCAATGTAACTAATTTAACATCGGTTTTTTATGAGTGTAATACATTCAACCAGGATTTAGGAAGTTGGGATGTTTCAAATGTAACCAAAATGTATTATACATTTTATAAAGCTACATCCTTTGATCAGGATCTTGGAAACTGGGATGTCTCATCCTTAACCAATGCAAGTAATATGCTGAATGGTGTGACACTTTCAACCGCTAATTACGATTCCTTACTAATCGGTTGGGGGGCACAAAATGTCCAGCCAAATGTTAAATTTCATGCAGGTAACAGTAATTATTGCGCAGGTGCTGCCTATCGTGATACACTAATTCTGAATAATGGATGGACAATTACTGACGGAAGTCTGGAAACTGAAGCCCCGGTACCGGATGAAGTAACATTGGATGATATTACTGCTGAATGCGAGGTTACAAGTTTAACAGCTCCAACAGCTACTAATTGTGTGGGTACAATAAACGGAACACATGATGTTTCTTTGCCAATTACAACACAAGGTATAACTGTTGTAACCTGGACCTATGATGATGGAAATGGCAATACAAGTACTCAAACTCAAAATGTAGTAATAGAAGATGTTACAAGTCCTACTATTATTTGCCCGGATGACCAGGTGATAAGTGCCAATAATGGAACATCTTATTTAGTGGAAGAAGGAGAGTTTGAGCTAATTAGTTTTGACGATAATTGTTCACAGGTAAGCTACTATAATGATTTTAATTATGAATCAGGTTTAAATGGAGCTGAATTACCATTGGGTGAGAACTATATAACCTGGACAATTGAAGATGGAGCAGGAAATACATCAACATGTAGTCATAAAGTTACCGTAAGTGTTGTTACCGGTTTAGATGAAAACTCTCAACTGGAAGGTGTGATTGTTTATCCAAATCCGGCTAAAGATGTGATATACATTAAAGGAGTAAAGGCATCATCAACCAATAAAATATCATTAAGCATTCTAAACATTACGGGTATACCTGTAATGCAGGTAGATCATTTCAACGGAGAGCCTGTTCATATATCTTCATTATCCACCGGTATATATATAATACAAATTAAGGAAGGGGATCATATTTCCTCATTCCGAATTATTAAGAAATAGTTGTAACAACCTTAAATTTAATCCATTGCTCAAGTAACATTTCTCCTTTAGCCCTTTGTTGAAGGAGGGATGCTAAAATAAAAGATACAAAATAAATGGTGGTGAAGTAGTTGTGGCAAATAAACTAATAAACAACTTAATTTGGAAATCGCCTTGCCATAACCGGTAAGGCGATTTTTATGCTGCCTGTGCCCTGCTAATGTGAATAAAGGGTTGGAAAAGGCATTAATATATCTCATCTTCAGTGCTTTACCATCTTTTTATCATGTATCGCTAGGTTTCCACCCTGCGCTGTTATGTATTGGCCTTACAGGCCAGATTGATTCGGTCTGTTTGATAGAGTGTAAGGATCGTACCTTTATTTGCGTTATGGTTATAAAGATACGATCCGTATATGCGAACTGTATAAAGAATCACTATATTTTATCTGCCTCTTTACAAGCTCCGGGCATTTCGCCTCTGCTGCCTTTATCATCTGTAGCAGTTCCATCAATTCGGCTATACCAGTCCTTTGTCAGGTTGGATGGTTGCGAATCATGCGTTTGCTTTTGCCAATTATGAAGTACTTTTTTAAGCTGCTTTTCTGCCTTTTTGTATTTTTCCCGGCCACTGAGATTCGTTATCTGCAATGAGTCGGACGGGATATGATACAATTCCACCTCAGGCTGAATGCTTTGATAAACCCTCCCCTGAAGTTCGCTCAGGGTGCCGTTTTCAAAGCCGGCTTTTAAAGACTGCCCTGCTCCCCCATCCAGTGCATCCTTTGGTCCGATCATATTCTGACCTGGCAACCCGTTTTCGATATACAACAGGTCTTTTGAGCGTACCATTCGTTCATAGGCTTTGTAATCGTGCCAGTTATGTTCTGCAAACACATAGTCCCTGAAATTCTTGTCAGGAGATTGAAGCAGTTTTTTAAAGCTCATTCCCTGAAATGTTTTACCAACCTTACATCCGGCTAACTCCAGAATGGTTGGTGCTATATCAATAACACTAAGTAAACTATTCGAAACCAGTTCTTTTTGCGGCATTTCACCCGGATAATGTACCACGAAAGGGGTTTTTATACCACTGTCGTAAAACCGTGTTTTATCACGCGGAAACGGTCGCCCGTTATCTGCCATTACAATGATAAAGGTATTGTCAAGGATTTTCTGTTTTTCCAGCTCTTTAACCACCTGCCCCACATAATAATCAAAGCGGGTTACTTCGTTGTAATAGCAAACCAAATCTTCACGTGTCTGCTTATCATCTACTATATAAGGAGGAACAATTACATCCTCAGTCTGATAGCGTTTTGTAAAAATCTCATCGTCCCAGGTACGGTGTGCATCGTGGGCGGCAAACCACATAAAAAACGGCTTGTCTGCCGGACGTTGTTGCAGGTATTTAACCCACATTTCTGCACCACTCGGGCCTCCCCCATCTTTGCCACTTCCACCAGAACGATCAAAAGCTTTTAGTGCAACTCCGCTTGGTTTAACCGGTTCGTTACCAAAATGCCATTTACCTGCCTGAGCTGTGTAATAACCATTATCCTTTAGCACTTGTGGAAATACAACCTGTCCTTCCGGTATTGGAGAGTGCAATTCGCAAGCTCCGGTATTATGCGGATAACGACCGGTAATAATACTCGTTCGGCTCGGGCTGCATGAACTGGCTGTTAGAAATGTATTATCGAAACGTATGCCATTGGCAGCTAACCGATTGATATTAGGTGTTTGCATTACAGGATGACCATAGCAGCCAATATCCTCCTGTGAAATATCGTCAGCAATTAAAATTATAAAATTGGGTTTATCCTTAATTTGTGCCGTATTATTGAATAAGGTCAGTAATAACAACACACATACTATTAAAATTCTACTCATTATTTGTTGATTTAAAAATACTGAGGTAAAGTAAATTACCTTTTCCGGTGTCCGTTTGCTCGTTTGTACCCAATTATTGACAATATCAATTCAGGCTCCCTCCTGTTTTATTTTTTAAGGAAGAGGGCATTTAACGGTAAAACATTCACTTTATCGCCAACTTCCTCTCCGGTATTGTATTGAGGATGTGTGATGCCTTTAATCTTTCTGAAGCTTTTGTGTTTTGCCAGTTTTCGTAAATCAAACGTTGCTTCTTCAAAAGAAGGGTTGACCAGAACAATTCCATTCTCAAACTCACGAGCCAATAGTGCAGGTGCATAGCGAATACTAAAATCACTTAGTTTAACCGGTTGCCTGCCTTCAAAGGATAGTTTGATAGCATTAAGCTGACCGGCGCACTGACGATAGTAAAAAGTTTGTGTATGAACATCTTTACCAAAAAAGGCAATTTGCTCATTGTAGCGTTTGTTGTTGGCCCTATTTTTCTCATAAACAGGTAACCCTTTTACATGCGCATGCATAATGCGGGGAATAAGCTCTGGGTATCCGTCCAGTCCGCCTAAAGCCTGCACGTCCATATAAAAAGTTACATCTTTTTGGGTTTCCTGCAGTGGCAGCTTAGTGATTTCTATATTGGCATTCTTAAATGCTTTGCCAGGAGTGATGATTAGTGAACCATCCTTGATTTCAACCTTACAGTTTTCTGTTTTAATATTGTTGAGTAAGGATTCATTTATTGATAAATCAGTTCCTGCTTCACTAAGAGCCAGTTGCTTCATTTCACCAATGGGTTGCCCCAGCCAGTTCGGAACTTTTTCTTTACCGGCATTCAGCTCATCCATGTCATTGTTAACAGTTGCTCCCAGTTCCATGCAGCAAACGGTTCCAAGGTACAAACGTCGCAGGTTATCACTGTTTTTCTGGTCGGCTGCGTTACGCTGTTTATCAACAATATAGTTTAGCTGAGGATAAATGGTATTGTGTTGGTTCCAGTATGAAAACACGTTAATGGTTTTTGAAAAGCCGCGGTAGGCATCATTGTGTTCCACTAATCCCTCCGACTCAATACCGTTAAACAAGCCTATTCCGCGCTGGTTGTTGATACCATATCCATCGCCGGTAATCATCACTTCATCACCTAAGGTTGATCTGAGTTTTTTCATAAATTCATAGGTCCCTTTTTGCCAGTCATTAACTCCCTCTATAAATCCGCCATCAGGCTTTCCATCGTTGTTGCTGTCTACTTTATTGCTTCGTGGCAGCCACTGTAATACATCGAAGGCAATGCCATCAAAGAACTCCAGGTCTCCGCCTTCTGAAATCAGCTCGACCAACTCATCATGCATGATATCAAGTGCCGTTTTACCATTCGCATCTTTTGGACAATGCACCGAACAATTATAGTCGAACAGTCCTTCATTACCCAAACGGGTAGACATTGGAGCGACATAGGCTCCATGCGGAAACGAACGTGATTTGGAAAGACACTTACCGCGCTCAACCTGCAAAGTGTTATCATCTTTGATTTCAATCAGCTTCACGTACTCATATCTATCCCACATTCGCTTACCGTTCTCATCCAGCTCAACAATCAACAGGATAGGATAAAAGAAGCTGCCCGGCTTATACTTTAACTGGCCGGGAAACTCTTCATCTTTATAGGCAAAATGAGCTCCGAAGGGTCTGGTCGATGCAACTGTAATAAGCTTTTGTCTGCTTGTTATTTCCTGCTTCAATTGTGTACCGGGGAATGACAACCAATGACCGGGAAAATAGCGATCACTGCTACCTGGCTGGTCATTACGGTGCTCCCGTGCATCCCAGTGCAGCATCAATAACTTCTCAGGGTGCTGTTTGTGATACTTTTTTGCCCAGGCTTGTAGTCCGGTTATATCACGCGCCATTTCATCATAGTTGACGAACTTTTTATTGACAGCTGAATAGCCTTCCAGAGAATTTTTCCACTCATCATAACCCGAGTATTTTATCTCACGGTATTCTCCTCTGAATGAAATATTAACCGGGTAACCTGTATTGAAAATTTCTTTATCAGCCAGCCTTACTTTTTTCTGTGCATTAAGGCATTGAAATGTCCCCAAAGCAACGAACAGGGTAACTATTAATTTTAAGGATGTATTCATAACCCAATGGATTTAGAAAGCATTTGAATTTAAGGAAAAGAAACCGCTTATAAATGCGGTTTCAATCTTATTACAACGGTTTAATACTTATCGCCTGTCCTCCACCCGGAGCCAGCTTAATATTCAAACCTGAATGACTGTCAACATTCACCTTTGTAATGTTGTAAGCCGTAGGATTAGTGTCCCAATGTGTTTCTTTAGCATCTGCATAAATGGTTGCTTCGTACTTCTGTCCGTCATTAAGGAAATCCAGAGAAACATTAAGTTCTCTCTCTTCCTCGTTGGTGATTGACCCGATATACCATTCTTCTGAATCTTTTGATTTACGGGCAATTGTCAGGTAATCTCCTATTTCGGCATTCAATACTTTTGTATCGTCCCACACTACATCAACATCCTGTAAAAACTGAAAGGCCGGATGTCCGTCATAGTTTTCAGGTAAATCGGGAGACATCTGCATCGGGCTGAATAATACAACATGCAATGCCAACTGCTTAGCCAATGTTGTTTTGACACATGGCCCCGGATTACGCGGATACTTTTTCTTTGGTTTGCGCCAGTTGAATGAGCGATTATCAAGGCTCTCAAATTTAATATCAAAGATACCAGCGTTGTAGTCGATGGGTCCTGCCAATCCTCGTGTAAAAGGTATGGTTACTGTATGTGACGGCGGATTTCCGCTCGACCAGGCTGCAAACTCCATTCCTCTGACTCCTTCTACTGTCATCAGGTTCGGATATGTACGACGAATACCTGTTTGCTTTATTGGCTCGTGGATATCCAGCATAATACCATATTTGGCTGCCATTTCGAGTTGCTTACGGTAATGGCGCACCATCCACTGCCCGTGTTTATATTGCTCGGCAGGAAAAATACTACCTGCATAACCTCCCTTTATTGAACTCAAGCCAAGTTCTTTGATCCATTTAAACGAAGGTTCCATGTACTTTTCGTAGTGGGCTATATTACCAAATGTTTCGTGGTGAATAATCAACTCTACTCCTTTGCTTTGTGCATATTCCACCACCTCTTCGATATCATAATTTACTTCTGCTGCCAGAAAATCAGGAATCTCATTACTCTTGCCTCTTAAGTCCCAGCCTTTGTTCCAACCTTCAACCAAAACACCTTCGATACCAAACTTAGCTGCGGCATCAATTATTTTTTTGGCTTTTTCGGTTACTGCTGCCTGATGCTCACCTACTTCAAAGGTTTCAAAACCCAGGTGCACAGTCCACCATACGCCCATGTACTTCATTGGCTTAATCCATG